>JBCDHV010000621.1:0-2396 GCA_038749615.1 Bacteroidota bacterium | reverse complement strand
TGCGCGGACCAGTTCATCGTGTGGCCGGCGATCAGCAACAGACTCCCGATGAGTGTCACGGCCATCTCAGCTCCTTCGGGAAGAAGTAGCGCGCTGACGACGAGAGCCATGCCGGCTCCGAGCAGGGCCAGCACTGAGCGCCGGCCGTGTGCGTGACGCATGGCGATGAGCGTCACAGGGACCAACACCAGTGCCAGAACGACGTGGACCCACTCATGAGAAGCCTCCACGAACCAAAACGGCAGAGTAACCGCCACGAGCGGCACAGCAAGACAGTGAACCGCGCACAGCGCCGAGACGCCAATGCCAACACGGTCCCAAAATGAGGGGCGTTCAGTGAGTGCCGGCATGGCAGGAGATGAATTCATGGGATGAAAAGTCGTGGATGCTTGCCTGATAATCTAGCGCTTAGTGTGTACCCGATACACACGACGTGGGATTGAGTTTCGTGTTTAGCCATCCGGTTGTTAGAATCCCGCGGGCGCTCCAGCCGTTGCTGAGGCCTGATCCCTCCTTATTCTTCCGGTCCCATGCCGTCTCTCCTCGACGAACTTCGAAGCGCCATCGAGTTTCAACTGAAGCTCCAAGGCCGGCTCGTCCCGCTCGATCCACCGAGCGAGGCTGAACCTTCGTCCGAGCCGGAACAGCCGGTGCCGGGCACCGGTACCGGAGAGCCGCCTGCTCCTCCCCAACCACCCGTCGCAGCGCCGGTCTCCACCTCGAACGTACCCGAGACCGCTTCTTCCAGCGAAGATCCTCTTGCAGAACCCCTCCCTGACGATTCTATGTCGACTGACCTCTTTGGCAACACGCTCGATCCGGCCATCGATCCCTCCCGGTCTCCTTACGAACGGATCGCCTCCCTCATTCCGGATAACGAGGTCTACGCTCCGCTCCGCGCCGCAACGTCCCTGGAAGACATCGACACGTTCCTTCGCGAGACGGTTTTGATTGCTCTAGATGAGACCCGCATCAATCCGGTTCTCGGCACGGGTAACCCGGAGGCCGACCTCATGATCATCGGTGAGGCTCCCGGAGCGGAAGAGGACAAGACCGGCATTCCGTTCACTGGCCGTGCCGGGCAGTTGCTCAACAAGATCCTCAAAGCGATCAACTTCGAGCGCGAGGATGTCTACATCGCCAACATTCTCAAAAGCCGGCCGCCGAACAACCGAGATCCGAAGCCCGAGGAAATTGCTGCACACGTGCCGGTGTTGTACAAGCAAATGGAGCTGATCCGCCCGAAGATTCTGCTGTGCGTCGGCAAAACGGCCGGCAACTCGCTGATGCAGAAGCGCGCCTCGCTCGGCTCTCTGCGCGGCAAATTCCACGATTTCTACGGCCTCCCGACGATGGTGACGTACCACCCGGCAGCGCTGCTCCGCAACGAGCAGTGGAAACGCCCGACGTGGGAAGACGTGAAGCTCCTACGCACGAAATACGATCAGCTAGTTGGGTAGTTGGGCAGCTGATGGTTGGGCCGATCATGGCGACGTAGCAAATCTACGTGGATTTCGCGCCTAGACCTGTCGGGCCGCCCCCGCCCAGAATTACCATTCGAGGGTCGATTTTCGCTCGTGGATGTGCGAATTTCGTCCCCAGCAGGTATCTGACGCTTCCCACCACCACGGCCTGCCCGTCTCACCACCCCGCCTCCCATGCCCGAGCCGCCCGATGACCTGACGCCCCGGCAGATCAACCTGGACGAAGAAAGCGCGCGTGCTCGGTATCCGCTGGAGAAGTTCACGCAGCGCCGCACCCGGCCGCGCGTCTCCGAACCTGACACCGTCCAGCAGCAAGCCGGCCGCATGCCGCCGCAGGCCGTCGATGTCGAGCAGGCGGTTCTCGGGGCGATGCTGATTGCGCCGGAGGCCATCCCGCAGGCCATCGAGGTTCTGAGCGACGAGGCGTTCTACCAGCCCAAGCACCAGAAGGTATACCGGGCGATGCTGAGCCTTTTCGAGCGCGGCAACCCCGTTGACCTCATCACGCTCACCGACGAACTCAAGCGCCGCGGCGAACTCGACGATGTGGGCGGGGCCTACTACCTGACCGAGCTAACGGCCCGCGTAGCCTCGGCCGCCAACGTCGAACATCACGCCCGCATCATCGCTGAGAAATCGTTGGTGCGGCAGATGATCGAGGTGATGACCCGGCTCGTGGGAGTCGCTTACGACCCCGGAACGGATGCCTTCGATCTGCTCGACGAGGCCGAACGGGACATTTTCCGGATCTCGGAAAGCCAGCTCCGCAAGAGCAGCCGCAGCATGAGCGACGTGGTCAAAGAGACCATTGAGCGCCTGCAGTCGATTCACGGCATGGAAGGCGGCATCACGGGCGTCCCCAGCGGCTTCACACGCCTAGACGACATGACGAGCGGCTGGCAACCCTCGGAC
>JBCDHV010000620.1:0-2406 GCA_038749615.1 Bacteroidota bacterium | reverse complement strand
TTTTCGCTGTGTTGGGTCGCGCTCGAAAAGCTCGTCTACCCTGAATGGGGCCTGTACGTGCTCGCGAACAACCCGCAGCTGGCTCTGGGCTTCCCGCTCGATTTCTTCCTCACAGCCGCAGCATTCGTCGAGTTTAGCCTGGGCTTCTTGCTCATCATTTGCCTGCTGCAACGGCCGATGGCACTCGTGATCACCCTGGTCTTTTTCACGACGACGCTTGTCTTCGGTAAAACGGAAGTCATCGGGCACACCCTCATTCATGCAGCCTTGCTCGTCTTCTTGATCGAAGGGCCCGGAACCGTGTACCGAGCGCCCATCACGTTCCACCAACGGCCGATGCTGCGCACGGCGTTCGCCTCCGTCAACCTAGGATTGCTCTTCGGGCTGCTCGTGGTCCCGTATGCCATGCTCGCCTGGAATGCGTACGAGGAGCACACCGAAGCCGTAGCGCAGGCGCTCGTCGAGGTCGACGCCCCTCCGGCCGTCGCGCTCTCCGTTGATCCCGACGGCAGTGGCGGCTACCTGGTGCGCGTCGAGACCGAGCGCTTCCAGTTTACCTCGGACATGGGCGATCATCAGGCCGGCGTCGGGCACGCGCACCTGTACGTCGATGGCAAGAAAGCAGCCCGGCTGTACAGCCCCGTGACGCACCTGCCCGACCTCGACCGAGGGCGGCGGACCGTCACCGTCGTGCTCGCCACGCGGGACCACCGGCTCTACGCCCACGCCGGCGAGGCCATCCGCGCCGAGCGCGTCGTGGATGTCCCTTGAGGTGCGAATCCGGCAAAAGCCCTATCCTGCTCCTGCCTCTCACCTGGCCAATCGTATCCAGAGATGCTCCGCGCTCTTCCCTTCGTTCTTCTCTGCCTCCTCGCTGCGCCGGCTGCGCAGGCCCAAACGCCCACAGGAGATCTCCCGCCGGCCCCCAAGCTCGATGCGGAGATCTACATGAAATACACCTGGACGTACGGAAGCACGATCCGCGTCCATCAAAAACCGCTGGTCCTCTTTCCCGATGGCACAGCCTTCGAAGAACTCCCGACAGGCGTGGTCTCGACGTTCGAGCCGGCTGCGCTCCGAGCCGCCCTGATTGAAGAAGACGAAGGCGAGCACGTGGGCACCTGGCGGCGCGAGGACGACACCCTGATCCTCACGTTCGAGGGCGAAACCAGACGGCTTCCACGCACTGAACGCGGCTGGTGGGACGACGATGATCCACCAAAGTCTGACACCGCGTACAAGACCTACTTCCCCATCGTCATCGCCGAACGAGAAGATTTGCTCGGCCCGTGGATCAGCGAATCGCTCTTCACGATCGGCGTACAGGGCGTCAACTTCGCAGCATCGGGCTCTACGGCGAACCGGGTCTTCTTCGCCGACGGGACTTATACCGAGGACGAGGAGCGGTTCGTCACCGCAACGGGTGAAATCACCGGTGGCTCCTATGTGGGATTCGGATCGAATGACACCAGCGTTGCGGGCCGGTGGCGGATCGATGGCCCGTTGATGACGATCGAGAAGAATGGCCAACGAGGCGTGCTCCTCGCGTTCATCCTTCCGGAATGGGACAAGAAAGGCGGGGACGTCTGGATTGGAGGCGACTGGTGGGACCGGCCGGACGAATAGACTGAACGGATAGGTTTGAAACACTACCATCGCGTTCTTGGGCTCGTAAAACTGGTCCGGCCAGTCAACTTCGTGTTGTTCTTTGCTGGCGTCCTGATTGGCGGATTGCTCTATGCCGACGGCGAGCCGATCCAGGGGGACGCGTTGCGGCGGCTCGTCACGGCGATGTGCTCCGCCGCGCTCATCGGGGCCGGCGCGAATGCCATCAACGACGTGTTCGACATCGAAATCGACCGCATTAACCGGCCCAACCGGCCGCTGCCGGCTGGTACTGTATCGACACGAACGGCGCTCCTGGTTTGGGGGGTCACGTCGGCCCTGGGGGTGGCGGCCGCGCTGACGCTATCGGTGGTACACGTGGGGATCGCGGTCCTCAGTGTCGGCTTGCTGTACGCCTACAGTGCGCAGCTCAAGCGGATGCCCCTGTGGGGAAATCTAGCCGTGGCAGTCACGGTTGGCCTCGCGCCCGTGTACGGTGCACTAGCAGCCGGCGGTCTTGGCCTAGCGTGGTTGGCCAGCGTATTTGCCTTTGCCACGACGCTCATCCGGGAGCTCGTCAAGGATCTCGAAGACATCGATGGCGACCGGGCACACGGTGCCAAGACCTTCCCGATCGTTGCCGGCCAGAAGCGAACCCGGCAGTTCGCCTTGATCTTGCTCGGCCTGACGCTCGCCGGCGTGCCCCTCCCCTATCTCGTCTTCGGGCTGGACGGCCTCTACCTCCTCTTTGGCGTCCTCTCAGCCGGCGCGCTGGCCTATGCCGCCCATCGTCTCACCCGG
>JBCDHV010000619.1:0-2413 GCA_038749615.1 Bacteroidota bacterium | reverse complement strand
GAGCGAGTGGTCCATCCGGTTGTAGGTCGAGAAGTCTAGCCGCCCGCCGGCTTCAACGACCTTCCGAATGCCGGCAGCGACGGATTCTGGGGTGCGCTCGACGATGTAGCAGCCGGGGATGCCGGAGAGGGTGATCGGCGTATCGCCCACGTCAACGCTAACTACCGGACAACCGACGCCAAGAGCTTCACGGACAATGACGGGCGATCCTTCGTAGTGAGAGGTGAGAACGAGCCCATCAGCAGCACGCAGGACATGGGCCACGTCCTCGCGTGAGTAGCCCCACAATTCCTTCAGCTCGGCCCCTGCCAACTGGGCCGCCGCTTGGGCCAGTGGAGCGTTCTTGACCTCGTTAGAAAACCGGTGCGTGAACGAGATGATCGGTCTGTCCAGGGGCCAACCCAAATGCCGGCGGGATTCGGCCTTGTCCCCAGGCGAAAAGATGCGATGGTCGAATCCACACGGAATGATCTCGTAGTCTGTGACCTCGGTCTGGCTGGCCAGCTTGGGTGAGACGAAGATTTGGGCGTCCGCCTTATCGAGCGCGCGTTGGCTGTAGATTCGGGGCATCCGGTTGATATCGCTGCCATGGAACGTAACCGCCACTGGAACCTTGTTTTGCAGCGTGGCTAGCGAGCCGGCTGGGCCGTGGTGGGCATGGACGATGTCGTAGGCCCGAAAGTCGTTTCTCAGGAAGGCCCTCTGGGTCTGGAGGAACGCTTCTGTGTATCCCCAAATTCCGCCACGTCGAAGTGCCATCGGCACAACCTGATGCCCCCGCAGCCGAAGTTCTTCGATTTGCTCTTGAACCCAAGAGGAATGGCGTCCACCGGGGTGGGTACGGGCGACTACGAGAATACGCATGGAAGAGACGCGCTGGAGCCTGAGTTAGAAGTGAGTAATGCGCAGCCCTGAATAATAGGAAGGTAGCAACCGGGCTAGGTAGCCAGGCTCTGTAGAGATGAATTAACCATGTACCTTGCTGGAGCAACGTTAGGTCAAAGAGATGGGTAGATTTGATAGCGAATGCGAAATGAGGGCTGAAATCGCGAAGTAGCTTGGACCAACCAGCCTTTGCCCCAACCTTTTTAGATTCGCACGCAGTGGACCTTCTCCGCTTCACGACCGCCGGCTCCGTCGATGACGGAAAGAGTACGCTCATTGGCCGGCTTCTGTATGACACGAAGTCGATCCTCCAAGACCAGTATGAAGCGATTGAACGGTCGAGTGCGAGGCGCGGGAAAAATGGCGTCGATCTGGCACTTCTGACCGATGGGTTGCGCGCCGAACGAGAGCAAGGCATCACCATCGATGTGGCGTATCGCTACTTCTCGACGCCCAAGCGAGCCTTCGTCATTTCGGACACGCCAGGGCATGAGCAGTACACGCGCAACATGGTCACCGGGGCGTCAGGCGCCGAACTCGCGATCATTCTCATCGATGCACGAAATGGCGTGATGACCCAATCGCGCCGGCATGGGTTCATCGCTTCGTTGCTGCAGATTCCGCACTTCGTCGTGGCGGTCAACAAGATGGACCTCGTAGACTTTAGCGAGGCCAGGTTCGAAGAGATCCGGCGTGAGTTTGCGCAATTCGTCGGCCGGCTCAACGTCGATAGTGTGACGTTCATCCCTATTTCAGCGTTGGACGGCGACAACGTCGTAGAGCCGAGTGAACGGACGCCTTGGTACGACGGGGCCACGCTGCTGCACCACCTCGAAACCGTCAAGGTGGGCGCGGCACGGAACACGGTCGATTTTCGCATGCCCGTGCAGTTGGTTGCGCGGCCCAATCAGGATTTCCGGGGGTTCTCCGGTGAGATCGAAAGCGGCTCGGTCAGCGTGGGCGAGGACGTACTCGTGCTGCCGGCACGCACCGCTTCAAAGGTAGCGCGGATCGTCACGTTCGATGGCGACCTGGAGCGCGCGCAGGCCGGCATGCCGGTCACGCTCACCCTCGAAGATGAGATCGACGCCAGCCGTGGAGACATGATCGTGCGGGCCCGGAACGTGCCACGTCTGGTGCACCGGCTCGACGCCGACGTGTGTTGGATGAGCGAGACGCCGATGAAGCTCGGCACCTCGTACATCATTCGGCACACGACGCGCACGGCTCAGGCTGCCGTCGACACCATCATCTACCGGACCAATGTCAATACCCTGCACCGGGAAGAGGCCGCCACGCTCAAGCTCAACGAAATTGGCCGGGTAGAACTCGATGTTTCGGTACCGCTTGCCATTGATCCGTACCGGATCAACCGGCGGACAGGATGCTTCGTCCTCGTAGATCCTGCGACGAACGCGACGGTTGCCGCCGGCATGATCCGAGGCGAAGGGCAAGACGTGCCGGCCGTTGACGAGCCGTACGAGGAATCCAGCCGGCCACACGTTTCGCCCAATGTGACGTGGGAAGG
>JBCDHV010000618.1:0-2419 GCA_038749615.1 Bacteroidota bacterium | reverse complement strand
GATGTGCATGCCGTGCGTGGCGAAGGCGTTCGGATGTATGATGCGGCCGGCACGGCGTATCTCGACTTTACGGCCGGCATCGGCGTGCTCAACACAGGCCACTGCCATCCGCGTGTCGTGCAGGCGATCAAGGACCAGGCGGACCAGCTCTTGTTTGGGCAGATCAACTGCGTGGTGCCGGCGAAAACCGTCGAGTTGACCGAGAAACTGGCCGAGATCATGCCGGCCGGCATCGACCGCTTCTACTTCGCCAACGGGGGCGCAGAGGCCACCGAGGCAGCCGTCAAGCTTGCCAAGGCGGCAACAGGCCGGCAAAACACGATCGTCTTCCAAGGCAGCTTCCACGGCCGCACGCACCTCGCGATGGCCATGACGACATCTAAGACCGTCTACCGCACCGGCTACCATCCCCTGCCCGCCGGCATCGCCGTCGCGCCGTTTCCACACGCGTTCCACTTCGGCTGGGACGAAGACACGACCGTCGACTTCTGCATCAAACAGTTCGAGCTGCTGCTCAAAAGCCGGTCGGCACCGGAGGAAACGGCGGCCATCGTCATCGAACCGGTGCTGGGCGAGGGGGGATACGTGCCGGCTCCTGCCCGTTTCCTGCGCTACCTCCGCGACGTATGCGACCGATATGGGATTTGCCTCGTGCTCGACGAAGTGCAGAGCGGTTTTGGGCGCACGGGCCGCATGTTTGCCTTCGAGCACGCCGGCGTCCGCCCAGACATCGTCATCATGGCCAAAGGACTGGGCAGCGGCCTTCCCATTTCAGCGATTGCGGCCTCGGCCGCGTTGATGGACGCCTGGCGGCCCGGGACCCACGGCGGCACGTACGGCGGTGGTGCCGTGATTTCAGCCGCCGCCGCCTGCGCCACGCTAGACGTCCTGCGCGACGAGCACTTGCCCGAACGCGCCGCTCACATGGGTGCCTATTTGCAGGCCGGCCTTCGTGCCCTCCAGGCTCGGCATTCGGAGATTGGCGACGTGCGGGGCCTCGGGTTGATGACCGCCACCGAATTCGTCGACGAGGCCGGCGAGCCCAGCATGGCCATCGCCAAGTCCGTTCAGAAAGCCTGCATCGCCAACCGGCTCTTGCTGCTCACCTGCAGCAGCTTCAACAACGTCATCCGCTGGATTCCGCCGCTGGTCGTGGAAGAATCCGACATCGACGAGGCTCTGGGCGTCTTTGAGGCAGCACTGTGCGCAAGTGGACCCGTGGTCAACTAGCAGAGTGGTCAACTAGCAGAGTAAACGCGTAGAAGGATTTCGCTTCGCTCCAAGGTACGATGTGGATTGCAAGGTGCAGATTGCAAGACTATCCGCCAGAGAAGCGGCAGGACACTCCGGATAAGCCATACTTCTCCGCTCGTCCCCCACCCATCGACCCTTCACCCTGGCCACGCATCCACACGCGCGAAGCGCACTTCCCCCGGGACGCGCCGGCCGTCTCGTTCCACCGCGACCCACCAGTAGACAATGATCTCCTCGCCGGCTTCGATGGTCCAGGCTTCGTCGAGTTGAAATCGCTCCTGGTTGCCGGCCTCTACCGCCGGCTCTTGATCGATGTGGGGTGCCCAGTTGATCACCGGCACCACGCTCGCCGGAAACGCCGTGTAGTACACCCGCTCGTCGGTCCCATTCGAGATCAGAATCTGCCCCTCCCCTGCCGCGACGATCACTTCGCCGTCCAGCAGCGCCTCGTCTGGCCCTGTGGTTGAACAGGCGGATGCGGCAAGGGCTAGCGTCACGAAAACCCAAACGCGTGGGAAGACTTGGACGGAAACGGGCATGTAGATAGCTAAGATTAGGGCGATGACGTGCCACAGAGGCGCGGCTTCATTTGACCGTCCCCGTGCCGTTTTATTCCCCCGCCCACTTGCCAGCACGGCTATTCTTCGTCCGCGCTCCAAACACAGCGATCTCCGCGCCCGAGCATCTCAGACATCCCGTTGACGTACTCAGCCAGTGGTTCAAGCCCTACCGACTGCCGGCGCTCGTCGACGCCCTCCGGATCTTCGAGGGGCTTCGGATAGGGACACGCCTCGTCATCGTAGCCAAGTTGCGTGCCGTATACCTGAGGCCTGTCGCTCCCTACGCGGAAGCGATCGGTTAGGTAGGCGAGATGGCGGGGCGGGGCGTCGCCGGCACGGACGGCCTTTGCGAGGAGTGGCAGACTGCGCTCTTGCAGCTTCGGCCTCGCATCGGCGTGCTGGGCCAGGAGGAAGGCCGCGTTCGCCCCGTCCTTTCCAACGAGTGACACCCCGGGCCAGCCATGCTCGTCCAACAGCACCGCCATCTCCTCTGCGTGCGCGATGTACAGCGAGTCCTTCATCGCGCGGAGCCGGCTCTGCGCCACTGTGTCGCCAGGAGCCGTGTTGAGCACGGCCTGATTGGCTTGCTGATCAAGAGCCTCCAT
>JBCDHV010000617.1:0-2427 GCA_038749615.1 Bacteroidota bacterium | reverse complement strand
CTTGGCCGATGTGGGCCTCGTTGGATCTCCGAACGCCGGCAAAAGCACACTGATCGCCTCGATCTCGGCTGCCCGGCCCGAAATCGCCGACTATCCGTTCACGACGCTGACCCCGAAGCTCGGCGTGGTTGGGTTGTCTGACTATCGGTCGTTCGTGATGGCAGACATCCCAGGGATCATAGAAGGCGCACACGAAGGCAAGGGACTCGGCATCCGCTTCCTGAAGCACATCGAGCGCAATGCTGTCCTGCTGTTCGTCATTCCGGCTACCAGCGAAGACCCACGCGCCGAGTACGACACCCTCCTCGCCGAGCTGAAAGCGTACAACCGAGACCTGCTCGACAAACCCCGGCTCGTTGCCCTCTCCAAAACCGACCTGCTAGGCCCCGACGACCTCGCCGGCCTCACCAACGACGCCCTGGGCTTCCCGGAAGGCCTGGAAACCTTGCCCATCAGCGCCGTCGCCCAACTCGGCCTAGACGAGCTGAAGGAAGCGCTGTGGCGGCGGATTGTGTAGTTGGGTGGTTGGGTGGTTGGGTGGTTGGGTGGTTGGGTGGTTGGGTGGTTGGGTGGTTGGGTGGTTGGGTGGTTGGGTGGTTGACGGTCAGATACCACACCCCGAAAAACGGCGCAACCCCGTAGCGTCGCGATCCATCGCGACGGGCTCTGGATATTTATTGCCACCGTTCGCCCGGCCAAACCGTATCGCGGAAATGGTACGGGAAGGGGCCAGGCATAACGTTTTCGTTTCCCGGCCGCCGTGATGGATCACGGCGCTACGGCACCGGGACCGTCATTGGAATCACCAGAGCGAAGCGAATCTACCCTACCCAGCCACAGCGAGCCACGCGAGCGTCCCGCCAACCGCCCAACCATTCACAGCCGGCAGAACTGCTTCCCGCCGAGCTGCTGGACGAGGCCTTTGAACTCCAGGCTCAGGAGGCGTACGAGGGCCGTCGACGGGTCGATGCCGGCGGTGCGGCAGAGGACATCGAGGTGGATGGGGACGTCGGTGAGGGCGTCCCAGACGAGTTGTTCGTTGGGGGGTAGATCTGGGGCCGGCGCGGGTGATTTGGCGGTATTAGCAGACGGGAGCAGCAGCTCATCCAGAATGTCGTCTACCGACTGCACCAGCTTGGCATGCCCGTGTTGGATGAGTTGATTTGTGCCGGCACTGCTGGGCCGGCCGGCATCGCCTGGGCACGCAAAAACCTCGCGGTTTTGCTCGAGCGCACAGCGAGCCGTGATGAGCGCCCCCCCGGCTTCATAGGCTTCCACGACGAGCGTTCCGAGTGTGAGGCCGCTCACAATGCGGTTTCGGCGGGGAAAATTCGGGGCGTCTGGGGCAGCCCCGAGGGCGCATTCGGACAACAACGCACCGGCCTCCAGAATGCGATGCGCCAAGCGCACATGCCGGTGCGGATAGATCCGGTCGACGCCCGAGCCCAGGACCGCGAGCGTCCGCCCGCCGGCATCGAGAGCGCCCTCATGAGCCGCCGCGTCGATGCCGTAGGCCAAGCCGCTCACCACCGTGAACCCCTGCCGGACGAGCTCCGCCGCAAACTGCCGGGCTTGGTTGAGGCCATACCGGCTAGGCCGGCGCGTTCCCACGATAGCGATGGACTGATCGTCGGCCGCCCCAAGCGTTCCGCGCTGCCAGAGAAAGGCCGGCGCATCGTAGATCTCGCGAAGTCGTGCCGGATACGTGTCCGACCACGCCGGCACCAAGTCGGCCTCGACCTGCTCTGCCCGGCGAAGCTGGGCTTCGACGTCGCCTTCTGGGTGCGATGCCGCGATGGCTTCGGCCGTGGCCCGGCCAATGCCTGGTACGCGCTGGATCTGCCGGCGGGTAGCGCCCAGTACCGCTACGGCTGAACCCAGTTCGGCCACGAGCGCCCGAAGCCGTCCGGCTCCGACGCCAGGCACCATCGAGAGCGCAATCAACGCCCGCTGCTCCTGCCCTGAATCCGCATCCGTCATAGCATCGAGATAGGTTAGACCAGCATGACGTGTGGAGGCCCTCCCGTGTAACCTCACTTGCCACCTCCCCCGGCCGTAGCTTGCGGCCCGCCCTAGCCACTCCCCCAACCCTCCTCCATGAAACCACTCGCTGAACGCACGGCCCCGTTGAAGCAGAGCGGCATTCGCGCCATCACAACGTTGGTGAACGAACACAACGCCATCAACCTCGGGCAAGGCATCTGCGACATGCCGGCACCGGACCCCATCAAGCAGGGCGCCATCGCTGCCATCGAAAACGACCGGTCGATTTACACGTCATATGCCGGCATCCGGCCGCTGCGGGAGGCCATCTTCGAGAAGTGCCGCACGTTCAACGGCATCCCGATGGAATCATCGGATGAGGTGATGGCGAGCGCCGGCTCAACGGGTGCGTTCGTGACGGCCATGATGACACTGCTCGAACCG
>JBCDHV010000616.1:0-2428 GCA_038749615.1 Bacteroidota bacterium | reverse complement strand
TCAGCCAAAAGAAGGTCGTGGGTGATGGTGATGGAGGTGATGCCACGCTCCTCCTGAAGCCGGCGGATGAGTTGGGCAACTCGGCGGACAGCGATGGGGTCGAGGCCGGTCGTAGGCTCATCGTAGAGCAGAATGCGGGGGCGG
Source organism: Bacteroidota bacterium (assembly GCA_038749615.1). GTDB lineage: Bacteria > Bacteroidota > Rhodothermia > Rhodothermales > DATKEJ01 > JBCDHV01. The sequence goes on along the minus strand of JBCDHV010000616.1, from coordinate 2,284 downwards.
AGCACTGCGGCCCGGGCAAGTGCGATGCGCGTCCTCTGGCCGCCCGACAACTCGGCTGGATATTGATCCAGCGTGTGCGTAAGCGCGACCCATTCCAGCGTTTCAAGGATGCGTTCGCGGCGGGCCTCCGCGTCCAGACTTGTGTTGCGCTCCAGCACGAAGGCGAGGTTTTCGCGGACCGACATCGAATCGAACAACGCGCCACCTTGAAACAGATACCCCATCTGCCGGCGCGCACGGTCGAGTTGGTCGCCTCGCAGCTGATCGATGCGTTCGCCGGCAACCCAGACCTCGCCTCGGTCGGGCCGGTGCAGTTGGACGAAGTGTTTCAGCATGACGCTCTTCCCTGTGCCAGACGGGCCCATCACGACGGCGGACTGCCCCTCCTCCACACTCAGCGAAACGCCTTCGAGCACAGCCTCCCCATCGAACGCCTTGTGCAACTCGATAGCTTGTAAAAGTGGCGATTGGTTCATGCGGAGACGAGGTGTCAGGTCTGAGCGCCCAAGGTACGGACCAATTCCGACGTCCGGACCACGTCTACGGCGCGGAGTCCAAACGCCTCAGCCACCTCTTCCGCCATGCCTTCGCGCACGACGAGCAGCACGCGCACACCGCGCCGGCTCGCGGCCCACACCGCTGGCAGAGCCGGCGCTACACCTTCCCCACGAAGCTCCAACGGCCCGATCTCGTCGACGAGCAGCCACTCTCCCGGCTGCGCTGCACCAGCGGCCTCTCTCAGCCGATCAGCAGCCCACGCGAACGCCGCTCGGCTAAACCGAAACCGCCCGACGAAGACGACCTCCTGCTCGTCCGCTTCATCGCCGGCTTCGAGCCGTTCGCCCTCGCCGGTCGCCGCATCGCGTACCCACCGCACGCCGGCTTCGACGGGTTGCAGAATGCCCCATGCACCGGCGTGGTCTTGCTGAAGCGAGGTGGTTTTTCCAGACTGTTTCGGACCGGTCAGGAGCGTGATGCGAGCCGGCCTTGGCTGCGATGCACCGAGCAGGATCAGCACGAAGCGAGCGACGCGGCGATGGCCCATTCCTGCCGTCTGCCGCCACGCTGCGACAGCGAGCCGGCGCATCTGGGGCAAGTCGGCCTGCACGTCTGCCGCTGCTCGCGCCGCCCCGGAGTGCGCTGACCAGCGGCGCAGCAAGGTACGCATCGCTGGGCCGGCTACGGCTGTTAGGAAGAGCAGGACCACCCCGGCCCGCAGCAGCGCGACGAGCACGTCGTACGCCGGCCCATGTGCGCCGGATGTCCACTCGATCAACCCGTACGCCACAAGGAGCACGACCGCCAGGGGTAGCCGTTTCCAAAGACGTGAACGCTGGCGCGGATTGGCCTGAGGCTCCTGTTGCACGGCCGCTGCACGTCGGACCGCTTCGGCATCCCGCTGCACGCCGGCCTCTCCCAAACGCTCTGACAACCCACCGGCAAACCACCCGATCCATATGCCAGCTAGGAGGTGCACGCCCACGTAGATCCCGATGAGCCAGAGACTCGCCGAAAAGTCCGGAGCCGGAGCGCCGGCTTCCACGCCTCCGCCAATTTGCTGAACGGCCTTGCGCGCCAACCCGTCGAGCGCTTGCCAAATCGTAGCGCCAAACAACATGGTCATGATGAGCACGCGCTGCAGCGCCGACTCCAGCATGGCCACTACCGCCAGCGTCATTGCGCCGGTTTTCTGGCTGAAAGCCGGCAGCACCAACGCCGCACAGCCCCCCTGAAACGCCACGGCCACAAACGCTCCGATGGGCGCATGCGGGCTCGCCGCCCACTTCACGGCCAACACCACCGCCGTTGCGCCGAGCAGTACCCGCCGAACAGACATCCCCTCCGCCCGAGCCTGATCAGCCATCAGCACCAGCAACACCACCGCACTCCCGCCCACAAACAGTCCCGTCAACGGCACCCGCATGGCGTGCAACGCCCCTCCCAACGCAACCTCGGCGAGCGCCCAGAGGGTGATCGTGGACGAGTGGATGGGTATGTGGGTGGATGGGTGGATGAGTTGTGGGTAGATGGGTGGATGCGGTTGCTGGGACGCTGACAGCTTCGGAATGCCGGTCCACAATGAAACTACTCTTCAACATATCCACGTGACCACTCTTCCACACATCCACGTGAGCATAGCGAACCTACCCTGCTTCTACGCCACCGAACAGGGCGATGGAAATGCTGACGATGATGACGTCGGCGATGAGGATCAGGAGTGACGAGAGGACGACGGCACGCATGGCGGCTTGACCGACGGCGCGGGTGCCGCCTCGCACGGTGT
>JBCDHV010000615.1:0-2440 GCA_038749615.1 Bacteroidota bacterium | reverse complement strand
CGCCGTGAACCGGCTCCTGCCGCTGGGCGTCGAGTTTGCCAACACTGAGCGGTCCGCGCTTGAAGTCTGGACGTTCTACCTGGTCTGGATCCTCACGTTTGCGCATGCGTGGCTGCGGCCAACGCGTGCCTGGGCCGAACAGTTGTGGGCCATCGCCGGCCTCTCGGTTGCCGCTGTGATCTTGAATGCTGCCACCACAGGCGATCATTTGGTCCGGTCGTTCAGCGAGCAACTCTGGCCGGTCTTCAGCATGGATACCAGCCTGCTCATCGCAGCGCTGCTCGCTGGTTTTCTGGCGCTCCGGCTGAGACGTGCGAAGCCGGCAGAGGCGGCCCTTCAACCTGTGGCTGGCGGCGATGGAGCTCGCGCGCTCGGTGTGCCGGCTGAGAAAGGGCCGGTTTAGCCCGGCTGGCTGGGTTCACCGGATACGCTCAATCCGTCGAGTTTTCTACCATGAGGACAGGGACCAGGCGCTGTTCGCGTAGGATCTCAAACCCTGCTTCTCGGAGGGCTCGTTCTGCCGAAGCCTCATCACCACGTTGCCACCCAATGTCGATGTCGAACGTACCGTCCAACCCCGTTTCGTCGATGACCAACGTGTTGAACACGTAGTCTTCGAGGATGCTGACCAGGAAGCCGAGATCCACCTCATTGACGAACACACCGGCCGGCCCGCCCATGTCCCGTAGTGGTGCTCGGTCGGGATCCGTGGGGCCAAAGCGTTCGGAAAACGCCGCTCCGGGCCGGCGGCGTAGCACGACGACATCGAGTTCACGCTCCTCGGTGCGTGCCGAGAGATTGAAGGCGTGGGTCAAGGCGTCGCGCAGCATTGCGCGGGCCGCATCGTGGGTCCTCGTGGAGGCAACGACCGAGACTTGGAATACGGCGTTGGAGGCCGGCAGTTGGTTGTCGAACGTGTACTCGGAGACCCCGTAGGCATGCTGAATCAGTGCCGGCAGCCGGACGCCGTCGCCCAGGATTCGGCCTGGGGTTGGCCGCCACCGCAGAAACGTCTCCGACGAACTCGACCGACGGATCACCGTCTGCGTGTAGAGATCTGGATCGTCTTCGTCCAGCGTCGTCGTCTGGTCCCACTCGAAATCGGCACGCGTCCCTTCGAACCGGTAGTGCTCGTACGGAATCTCCGGTTGTTCACCCCGCACGAGCGCGCGCACCACATCGGCTGACAGGTTCCGCGGATCCGTGAACGCTGCAATCCGCCCCTCCGGATCGATGACGACGGCCTGTGGGTAGCCTCCGATCTGGAAGCGGTCGGCCGTCGCGCCCGTCGAATCGAATGCTACCCACGAACGGGTAGGGCGCGTCGAGAACAGCTCACGCAACACCGCAGGCGGGTCCTGGCTGAGCGTGATGACGGGAACGCTGTCCTGAGCCAAGTCAGCCGCCAGCCGGTCGGTATTCGGGATGTTGCCGACGCAGAACGAGCACCAGGACGCCCAGAACTCGACGACTGCCCAGCGGCCATTCAGGTCGGTGGTCGCCGAGGAGGGGGCAGAGATGTACCGCGTGATCGTCACGTCCGGCGCAGAAGCTCCGACGTTGAACGTTTGCGCGTGGACAGAGAAGCAGAGAAGAAAGGCGGAAGCAGCCACCAACGTTGAGCGCATGAGAGCAGGGGACAGGTGCAGGAAGGCCAGGCGTCGACAAGGAAAGTCGGGTCCGTGCCAGACACGCGCATGCAGACTGCAACGTGTCAGAGGTAGCTTGCAGCGATTTCGTGCCGGCATTCACCCTCCCTACTCCACAACGACCATTGACCTAACGGATTGCGCTCCGTTCTCGCTAGTCAGGCGGATGAGGTACAGCCCAGCCAAGAACGGAGCGCGTGCAAAGAAAGATAGCTTCCATCAGAACTGGCTGGACACAGGAAAGGAAAGACTGCAAGACAACAGATCACCGCTCAAGAGTATCCCGCCCAACAACCCAACCAATCCCCGCCCAACCGTGCTCGCCAGAGCACTAGAACGCCCCGACCCGCCGGTCGCGCAGGAACAACCGTTTCGCGTGCGAGCGCTCGACGGCTGAGAGGTCGAGGTCGGCGTAGAGGATGTGGTCTACATCTTCGGGAGCTTGAGCAACGATCTGCCCCGACGGATCTGTTACAAACGAGGCGCCGGCAAAGTGCAACGTCTCTTCTTTGCCCGTTCGGTTCGCGAGCGCCATGAAGACGCCGTTCTGGAAGCCGGCCACTTGAAGCTCGGCCTCGTACAGGCCATCCGGCCACTCGCCCAAGGTGCCGGCTTGTGGGACGACGATCACTTCGGCTCCGTTCAAGGCGAGTGCACGCAGGTACTCGGGGTAGTGCCGGTCGTAACAAATCGCCACGCCGATGCGGCCGGCAGCCGTTTCGTAGACCGGCGCGCCGGTGTCCCCGGGCGTGTAGTACGACTGCTCGTGGAAGCCCTCGTAGTCGCAGATG
>JBCDHV010000614.1:0-2441 GCA_038749615.1 Bacteroidota bacterium | reverse complement strand
TCCCGCTAGACGCGCTGCGCAAGGCATGCCCATGCGCGCAATGTGCCGGCGGGCATGCCAACATGGGCTTCGAGGTAGAACCCGAGCTGTTTCAACTCCCCCACACTTCAACGGCACGAGGTCAAGCAGGTAGAACCGGTCGGGCACTACGCCCTCCGCATTCACTGGAGCGACGGTCACAACTCCGGCATCTACGCCTGGGAACGCCTCCGGCAATGGAGCGAGTGGGTCTAGTAAAAGGGTACAGGGAAAGGGTGAAGGGTACAGGGAAAGGGTGAAGGGTACAGGGAAAGGGTGAAGGGGCTTCGACCGAGGCGCACAAACCGACGGAAAGCCCGAGTTTGTTTGGGCCGTCCCCGTACATACTTTGAGTGGTATCGCTGCGAAGCCCCTTCACCCTTTTCCCTTCCTCCATGCCGTTACGAGATCACATCCCCGTGCCGTCTGAGCCGGCTGTGCGGTGGCGAGGAGCCAACGTGTCTCGGCTGGAGAATTTGAGCGACATCGTCTTTGCGTTTGCGTTGACGTTGCTCGTCGTGGCCACCGAGGTTCCTCGATCCTATGCGGATCTGCGGCTGGCGATGTGGGACTTTCCCGCGTTCATGGCCACGTTTGGCGTCATTCTCGTTGTGTGGTACAGTCATTTCTTGTATTTCCGGCGCTATGGCCTCGAAGACGGACTAACTACCGTGCTGAATGCGGTCCTTCTCCTGCTGGTCCTCTTCTACGTCTACCCACTCAAATTCCTGTTCTCGTTCCTCATCAACGGCACCCTCTTGGGCTGGGGGTTCGGCATCGAAGCCGGCCCAATCCCCCAAATCTCACGAGCCGAGATGCCGCAGTTGATGATCGTATACTCAGCTGGCTACCTGCTCATCTCGCTCACCTTCATTGGGCTCTACCTCCACGCGCTCCGCCAACGCGCTCGGCTGGCCCTGACCCAACTCGAGCAACACGTCACCTCGTCGGCGATCTGGACGCACGGGATTGCCGGCTCGATCTCGGTTGTGTCAGTGGTGCTAGCGGCTGTTGGCCATGCGCCTCTGGCCGGCCTCGTCTATTTCCTCATGGGCCCCCTGCAAGGAGTTGCCGGCTACTGGAATGGCCGTAAGGCAAAAGCCCTACTCGTTCCTCTCGAACCTGAAACTGGATGAGCCCCGCTCCAGGGACAAGGCATCGATTATCTTCCATCTGACCGTTTCTTCTGTGATCTCACCCGTTAAACTTTCAGTGACTCGTCCTTTTGTCACATCTGAAGTTGCGCCGTTGCAACAAGTCGTCGTGCACACGCCTGGCGAGGAGATGGCTGCCGTGTCGCCCGACCGGCTGGAGTCGCTTTTGTTCGAAGACATCTTGTTCGAGGACATTGCCCAACGCGAGCATATTCTGATGTGCGAGGTCTTCCGAAAAATCGTCGGCCGGCCGGATGCCGTCGTCGAGTTCGCGGATCTGCTTCTGGAGACGTTCCAGATCGAGGAGGCGCGCCATGCGTTTGTCGATACGCTTGCCGAGGCCGTGCCGGCGCGGAACTACAGGGCCTACGCCAACGAGCTGAAGCAGCTTTCCCCAGAGGAGTTGCATCGGTTCGCATTGGCCGGCCGCTCTCCTCTTCCTGTCGAGGCACCGCCCATCCCGAACGTGCTCTTCACGCGCGATCTCGCAGCGACGGTCTGCGACCACCTCATTCTCAGCAACGCCGCCACGCCGGCCCGGGTGCGTGAAGGCGTCTTGGTGCGCATCATCGTCCGGTACCACCCGTCGTTTGCGGGGGTCTCGGAACGGACGATCGAGTTGCCGGCCGCTGCGACGTTCGAAGGTGGAGACCTGCTGGTAGCGAGCGACAAGGTGGTGCTGATCGGCCATAGCGAGCGGACCAACTATGCCGGTATTTCGGCAATCGCGGAAGCGCTTTTCGCGCGGACGACCATCGAACACGTCCTGATGGTCGACCTGCCGAAGCAGCGCTCGTGCATGCACCTCGACACCGTGTTCACCTTTGCTGACGAGCGGACGTGCGTCGTCTTTCCGCCCTACATCCAGCATGAGCGGCACAATGTGGTCCACCTGACGCCGGGCAGCGAACCGGGCGTCCTCCAATCGCGCAAACTCCCGAGCGTTCAGCACGCCCTAGAATCCCTGCTCGACCGCACGTTCACCTTCATCCCCTGCGGCGGAGAGGACCCGCACGATCAGGTTCGCGAACAGTGGACGGACGGATCCAACGTCTTCGCGCCGGCACCGGGCGTCGTTGTGGGCTACGAGCGGAACCGCCACACGTTTGCGGCCCTGCAGCGCCACGGCTACCGGGTAGTTTCTGCGAAGGGATTCCTCGACTACCATGCCCACAGCACCTTCGCCCAAGACGAAAAGCTGGCCATCAAACTCGTCGGTACCGAACTCTCGCGCGGCCGCGGCGGTCCTCGTTGCATGACGATGCCGCT
>JBCDHV010000613.1:0-2472 GCA_038749615.1 Bacteroidota bacterium | reverse complement strand
GCGACTTCGATGGAGCGCGCTTCGGCGAACCGCAGCAATTCAGCCAGTGGAATGCGGCGATGACCCCCGTGTGTGTACTCACATCCGAGGTCTCCAGCGTTACACCAGCGCTTGACCGAGGACTCGTGGACACCCAGGAGATCCGAGGCTTGGCGGGTCGATATGGAGGTAGAAACAGGCAAATTGCGTTCGTATTGCAGTAAATGAACGAATTTCGTTCTGCATAATTTCGGCATTGAACGTCAAAACGTTCAAACCTGTTTCTTGAAGAAGTGCCGATCAAGCCGTATAATTGGGGTACCGTATGCCCCAAAAGCTAGTCTGATCGTCCAAATTCACGTATCGACGGCGCAGTACGGTACTAGCATTGATCTTTCGTGATGAGGCTGTAGCCGGACCCACCTTCCCGTCTTGCCGGCGCGCGTCCCTTCCCGGGCCTCGTTTATTTTCCACTTTTCTCTAGCCGAGTTCTACGCGCCCATGCGCTACGCTCGCTCCCATCGCCTATGCCCGAAGTGTTCGTCACACGGAAAATGACGTTCAACGCCGCTCACCGGCTCCACAATCCTGAATACAGCGACGAGTGGAATCGGGAGACGTTCAGCAAGTGTAACAGTCCGGACTGGCACGGACACAACTATGTGCTTGAGGTGACCGTCGTTGGGGAGCCTGATCCAGCAACGGGGTACGTCTGTGACCTCGGAAAGCTGAAAAAAGTGCTCAACGAACGGGTGGTCGATCTCGTCGATCACAAGAACCTCAACATCAATGTCGGCTTCATGCACGGCATCATCCCCTCCACAGAAAACTTTGCAGTTGCCATCTGGCAGCGGCTCGAAGACCATCTGCCTTCGGGACGCCTTCACTGCGTCCGGCTCTACGAGACGGAGAACAACCGGGCTGAGTATTACGGGAATTAGGCCTAGGGTCTTTTCCTGCCACGCTTAGCTCCAAACCCTGGACTGACAGGGGATATCGAACGAGGACATGAAGAACAGCAATACGCCCATGTATGACGCCCACGGCGACGGCCACGATGGCATTCCTTTTCCTGAACCCGTCAACCACTACGTGCGCCAAGACTCCTACGATCATTCGGTCACGGAAGACCTGAAGAAACACTACCGAGCCATCATCGACCGTCTGGGCGAGAACGTCGAGCGCGAGGGCTTGCTCAAGACGCCCGAGCGCGTCTCGAAAGCCATGCAGTTTTTGACGCAGGGCTACAAGCTCGACGCTCAAAAAATCCTCCAGAGCGCCGTGTTCGAGGAGGACTACAACGAGATGATCCTGGTCAAGGACATCGAAGTGTACTCGCTTTGCGAACACCACATGCTTCCGTTCATCGGCAAGGCGCACGTCGCCTACATCCCGAACGGCCGCATCGTTGGGCTCAGCAAGGTGCCGCGCATCGTCGATGTCTTTGCTCGCCGGCTCCAAGTTCAGGAGCGCCTGACCATGCAAGTCCGCGATGCCATCACCGAAGCGCTCGACCCGCAAGGGGTGGCGGTCGTCATCGAAGCCACGCACATGTGCATGGTGATGCGCGGCGTCGAAAAACAGAACTCGAGCACGATAACGAGCGCCATGAACGGTGAGTTCATGCTGAATAAGGCCACCCGGGCCGAATTCATGCGCCTCGTTCAGAGCTAGTGTTCGGTCTCCTTCCCGCCCTCCCCAGTTTTAGGGACTCTTCCGAGTCTATTTCTCACTTCTAACGCCCGGACTTCGCACGCCTCACCGCAACCTTCCCACACAAGCCAAGCGCCGCGTCCGACTCCTCTTCCAACGGCACTGACTTACATGAAACGACCGACTCAGGCCCGCGCCGGCCGCAAGGAAATCATTTCCGACACCGTTCTCAGCGAAAAAGAGCGTCGCTACGATGCCCTGAACAAGATGAACGACGAGGACTTGATGTCCCACTTCCAAGCGGGCGTCGTCGAGGCCTTTGATATCCTCGTCTCACGCTTCAAAGATCCCCTCTCGAACTACATCTACCGGTTCCTCGGCGATCGGAACGAGTGTGAGGATCTGCTCCAGGAAACCTTCCTTCGTGTCTACCGCAACCGGCACAGCTACCGCCGGATTGCGAAGTTCTCCACCTGGCTCTACACCATCGCCGGTAACCTCGCCCGCAGCGAGTACCGGAAGCGGAAGCGCCGGCGCGTCTACTCGCTCCAGTCCGTGAACCGCAACAACGAGGAGTACGAAGTCGAAATCCCCGACGAGTCCTTCTCGCCCGAGACGCACACGGAGAGCACGATCCAGGATTTCCACGTCCACGAGGCCCTGAAGCTCATCCCAGACGACTTCCGCGAAGTGGTGGTTCTGCGTGACATTCAGCAGCTCACCTACGAGGAAATCGCTGAGATCACGAACCTCCCGATGGGTACCGTCAAGAGCCGCATCAACCGGGGCCGCACAAAGCTCCAACGGCTCCTCAAAGATGTCTACCAACCCACGTGGGCG
>JBCDHV010000612.1:0-2476 GCA_038749615.1 Bacteroidota bacterium | reverse complement strand
CAGCACCGCCCAGCCCAGCAGCGGAATCAGCCCGAGTACCACAGCGACGGCCAAAGCGCCAGCAGGGAAGGCCTGGGCGACGGGTTTCGCCTTGCTCTGTTCGTCGGCCCGAACGTACGGCAGAAATCGAATAAACAGCGCCGCAAAAAGCCGGCTCAGGGGATGGCCAGCGAGCAGCGCATGGATCAACACGGCAGGTGGCAGCACGGCGAGCGCGGAAATCTTTGCTGCCAGCAGGAGCATGAAGCCAATGGCACCGTACGCGCCGACGCGGCTGTCTTTCATGATCTCAAGGATCCGTTCGGGCGTCCAGCCGCCGCCAATGCCATCGCACACGTCGGCAAAGCCGTCTTCGTGGAACGCGCCCGTCGCCATGACGCCGGCTGAGATAGCCAGGATGATCGATGGAACGACAGGTAAGACGAGGTGGCTCAGCGCAAAGACGCCTGCCGAGATGCCCCCAACGATCCATCCGATCAGCGGGAAATACCGCGTTGCCTTGTTCAGGTACTCTGCGGAGTGGTCTACCCAGGATGGACATGGGATGCGCGTGTAGAACATCAGCGCGGTAAAAAATACCCGGATCTCTTCCCTCACGCCGCGCCCCCGTCTTGCCGGCTGCTGACTCCAGCCCGCTCGAAACTAGCCATCTCGTTCAAGAAGGCCACTGACGATCTCAGCAGGGGATAGGCCAGCGCACATCCGGTCCCTTCACCCAGCCGCAGCCCGAGATCAATCAAGGGCGTGGCACCGAGCCGTTCCAGCATCAGACGATGTCCGGTCTCCTCGGACCGATGGCAGAACACGGCGTACTCCCGAACGGCCGGCTCGAACGCATGCGCGGCTAGCATCGCCGAGGTCGCGATGAACCCATCGACAAGGACGATCATCCGGCGCGATGCCGCTTCGAGCATGGCCCCGGCCATCTGGACGATCTCGAAGCCACCGAGAGCCGCTAGGATCTCCAGGGGCTCCGTGGCCTCTGCGTGCAGGTGCAATGCCTGCTGAACGACCTCTGCCTTGAACGCCACGCCGGCTTCATCGACGCCCGTTCCTCGGCCCACGCAGAACTCTGGAGGAATGTCGAGGAGCCGGCTCATCAGCGCAGCCGCCGAGGTCGTGTTGCCGATGCCCATTTCGCCAAACCCGATGACATTGCAGCCCGACTCGCCGAGTTCTCTCACCAAGCGCGCCCCTCGTTGCAGTCCGGCTCGAGCTGTTTCGACAGGCATAGCCGGTGCTTCGAGAAAATTCGCCGTTCCCATTCCGAGCTTCGCGTCGACCAGCTCAGGGTGTGCCTCAAACGTGTGGTTCACCCCGGCGTCCACGACCCGCAGGGTCAGACCATTCTGCCGAGCGAAGACGTTTACGGCGGCTCCTCCAGCGAGGTAGTTCGCGACCATCTGCCAGGTTACGTCCTGCGGATACGCGCTCACCCCCGAGCGTGCGATACCGTGATCACCAGCAAAAACGACAAGGTGCGGATGCTGGAGTGCCGGCGTCGTAGTCTGTTGAATCAGGCCAATCTGGAGCGCAAGGGCTTCCAAATCGCCCAGCGAGCCGACGGGCTTCGTCTTGGTGTCGATGAGTGCTTGCAGTGCCGGCTCCAGCGACCGATCGAGCGGGGAGATGGGGCTAAAAAGCAGATCCGAAGGGGGCACTGGCTGCAGGCACGTTAACAGAAGAAGAGGCAGAGGTCGAGGACAGAAGCTACCGACCTTCTGGGCTGCGGGCCACCACAGGCAATCAGGTTTTCTGCTTTTTCTTCTTCGCGGCTGGGAAGAGGATGTTGTTCAAGATGAGCCGGTACCCAGGCGAGTTTTTATGCAGTGCGAGATCCGTCGGTGGGTCGCCAACGAGGTGCTTGTAGTCTTCTGGATCGTGGCCGGCATAGAACGTGAAGGTGCCTTGCCCGAAGGCCCCGTGCAGGTAGCGTACCCGGCCTTGGTTGGGGGCCTCGGCGAGGATGACGACTTCCGGCTTGATGTACTTCTTCCGGTAACTCGTGGCTTGGCCCATGAAACCCTTGACCGTGGCGACGTGATTCTGCGTCAGCATTGTCGGGACCGGGTCCCACTTGGCGCTGAAATCGAAGAGCGTGAAGTAATCCAGCAAAGGATCTTGCATCGGGGCCGGCGGGGCCACGTCGACGTCCGAATGCTCGTACTCCATCGGGTTGAAGCTCGGCGAGAAGTTGTGGAAGGCGAAGGTCTGAGAGTAGTCGAGTTTGGCTTGTGCGTCAGGGTCGACAGGGTCGCCATCGAACGGGGACGGGGCGATGTCGGTATTTCGGGCTGCAAGGGCAAGGTCGATGGTGTCCGTGCCGGAGCACATGCCGAACAGGAAGCCGCCGCCGGCCACATAATTCCGAAGGGTGAGGGCGACTTCGAGCTTGAGCCGGCTCACCTTCCGGAAGCCATGCTTCCGCGCGGCTGCTTCGGCGCGGCGCTGTTGCTCGACGTACCACGGCTGGTTG
>JBCDHV010000611.1:0-2485 GCA_038749615.1 Bacteroidota bacterium | reverse complement strand
TCTTCCAACTCGGCGTCAATGTGGTCTTCTAGGGTGGGTAGGGCGCTTCGCTGCGGGTGGGTGGGACGCTCGCTATGCTCGCTGTGGGTGAGGCAGACCTCAATGTGAGTAGTCTTGCTAGATACAATCAGGCAGTCCTTGACCGATGGCTTCTGTCGCCGGACTACCGCTACGTGATCCGGAGTCTGACCCGCAGCGAACGCAGTGAGCGTCCCACCCACCCGCAGCGAAGCGACCCACCAACCGTTTCACCCCTTCTCCATCGTCTTCATTGAGATGGTGCGGACGAGAGACCTCGGAAGGAGTGGGAGGATGACGTGGGCGTTGAGCTTGTTGAGCGCGCCGGGAACGACGACCGTTTCACCAGCGAGTAGGCCTTCGTAGCCGGCGCGGGCGACCTGTTCGGCGCTCATCGCTCCGAGTTTGGCTCCCTGGATCCCGTCCATGTTGGCGCGTTCGAGGAACTCGGTTTTGGTGAGTCCCGGGCAGAGCGCTGTGACGGTGACCCCAGTGCCTTCGAGTTCTTTCGACACGGCTTCGCTGAGGGAGAGGACGTACGCCTTGGTTGCATAGTAGACCGCCTGGAGTGGGCCGGGCACGAAGCCGGCCAGCGAGGCGACGTTCATCAGCCGGCCTTGGCCGCGGGCCACCATGCCAGGCACGAAGAGGTGCATCAGGCGCGTCAGAGCCGTGACGTTGAGTTGGATCATCGGCCCATCGCCATCCCAATCTCGGTCGATGAAACGCCCATGCCCACCAAAGCCGGCATTGTTGATCAGGATGTCCACCGTCACGCCCTGGTTGTGGAGCGCATCGTAGAGGTTCTGCGGAGCCGCGGGGTCCGTCAGATCGGATGCGATCACGAGCGCTTCGATGCCGAACGCGCGTTCGAAATCGGCCTTGATTTCATTCAGGCGTTCTTCGCGCCGGGCTACGAGCACGAGGTCTCCCCCGCGTGAGGCATGAAGGCGGGCCAGTTCTAGGCCGATGCCGCTCGAGGCACCGGTTACGAGGGCGACGTTCTGCATGGTGATTTGAAGGTTGGAGCTAGATGGGCGCTTTGGCGAGGTGCTCAGAAGCTGTTTTGGATGTACGATTTCAGGCTGCGCTCGGTTCGTTGAGGCGTCTTCGTCCCTGCTTTTTCGGTCCGTACCCTCGGTACGCGCCTCAAAAGGCATCGACGAATCCATCCTCAACGCCCTGTCGCTCGCTCCAAACTGAACATCAAAACACCTTCTAGAGCAATCCGAGGGCTTTCGAATCGCGAACGTAGAGACCGAAGGCTTTTTGCGCATTCGGGGTGAGCTGGAAACGCGGGTGGCCGAGGACGTTCCGCCGGACGTAGCGGTGCCACGCGTACGAGAGGGCATCCGGGACGGAATTGCGCATGCGGCGCAGGAAGTGGTCCTCGCCCCAGAGGTTGTCGCCGTGGAAACAGCGAATGTAGAGATAGGCATCCGAGGCCGGCATCAGCGCGTACCGGCGCTCCCGCCAGGCGTTGAGGTAGTACGTGTCGCTGGTGCGGCGGAGGTTGGGGAACCGGATGCCGTCGTCGCGGCGGTGCATGATGGTGGGAGGCACGCCGTCCTTCAGGATGCCGATGTACGGATGATCCAGGTACGGGCCAGCATCTAGATGCATCAGGGTCGCTTTGACCGTCACGGCGTCGAATCCTTGCGCCAAGACATCGGCCTGGCGGCGAAGGCGGTCGGGGTGGTACCAGTCGTCATCATCCCACTGCGGTACGACGAAGTCTCCCGTCGCAAGGTCGAGCGACTGGTTGCGCAGCGCGCCGATGAAGGTGCCTTCTTTGCGTTCGACCTGCTCGTAGACGAGTTCACCAGCCGGTACATCGGCCAGAACCTCGTCGAGCGGCTCAGTCCCGTTGTCGAGGACGACTAACTCTTTGTTCGGGTAGCTCTGCTGCAGATAGCACCGAACCGCACGATTGGCGAGATCCGCGCGATCTGCCGTGACCATCAGGCAACTGATCTTCGGTTCGCTCAAGGGGTTGGCTGGAATAGAGTGAGAAGAGGAGCGTAGAAAACGCGGCGGGTGTACGCGGCCGAGCCCTTTGCGTGCCGGCTTCGGGGAATTTTAGAGTTAGGCCGTCTCGTAGACGTTAGCTTCCATCCGACATCCAGTTTCGTTCGCACTCAAGTCTACTCATGCACACCTACGAATCCCTGTCCGTCGGCGACACCTACGAGTTCACGCGTACCATCACTGCCGAGGAGGTGCAAACCTTCGCCGAGGTGAGCGGAGACGATAACCCCCTCCACGTCGATCCCGAGTACGCCGCGACCACCCGGTTCGGGCAGCCAATCGTACACGGAGTGTTTTTGCTAGCGGTCGTGTCCAAGGTGCTGGGGCGTGATTTTCCGGGCCACGGCAGCGTGGCTGTATCGATTTCGTCGCGCTTCCTGCGTCCGGTACCCGTCGGTTCAGAGATCAAGATCGAGGTGAAGGTCTCCGAAAAGATCGA
>JBCDHV010000610.1:0-2492 GCA_038749615.1 Bacteroidota bacterium | reverse complement strand
AGGAACGCCATCGAACGTTTGCTGGAACGTCACATGGCTGCCGGCAGGTGATTCCTGAATGCGGACGAGCTCGAACCGATCGGCGTCGCCACCCCACCCGATTCGCTCGTCGAGTCCAGCAAGCGCTGCAGCAGCCGGGCCAGCGGCAAACAGTGAGGGGGCCTGGGGTGAGGCGGGCGCATCGCTCAGACGCAGTGCCCGGTAGACGCCGGCTTCCTGGTCGAAGAGCCCGCCAGGGCGAGCGTCCAAACGGGGGGCAGGGGCCGGCTCAGCCAGCAGGGCGCGTGCCGGGCCCGTGAGCGCAGAACGCCCGGCAACCGCAGCGGCCGGGCGTTCTTGGGCAAGGACGAACGCCGGCACTCCAATCAAGAGGAGACCGGCGAGAACAACATGCTTAAGCCGAAGCGAAGCGCTCGGCTGCTTGTTTGAGAGCGTCGACATGATCCAGAGCTTCCCAGGGGAATGTCTCCCGTCCGAAGTGGCCGTAGGCGGCCGTTTGGCGGTAGATCGGACGGAGCAGGTCGAAGCGCTGGACGATGGCCTTCGGGCGGAGGTCAAACACTTCGCTAACGAGATCGGCGAGTTCGGTGTCCGAGAGCTTGCCTGTGCCGTACGAATTCACGTTGATCGACACGGGTTGGGCGACGCCAATCGCGTAAGCAACTTGAACAAGAGCTTCATCAGCCAGTTCCGCGGCCACCAGGTTCTTGGCGACGTGCCGGGTGGCGTATGCCTCCGAACGGTCGACCTTCGATGGGTCCTTCCCGCTGAACGCTCCACCGCCGTGCGCGCCTTTGCCGCCGTACGTATCAACGATGATTTTCCGGCCGGTCAGTCCGGTGTCGCCGTGGGGGCCGCCGATGATAAAGACACCGGTCGGGTTGACGTGGAGGATGAGATCATCATCGAGCAACTCGGCTGGGATGACACGGGGCAGCAGGTGCGCCCGGATATCTGCCTCGATGGTAGCGCGGTCGACGCCTTCGTCGTGCTGCGTCGAGACGACGACGGTGTGTACCCGGCGAGGCGTCTTCATATCGTCGGCGTACTCAATCGTGACCTGGCTTTTCGAGTCCGGCCGGAGGTACGGCATGAGCTCCGTGTTCTTCCGGATGTCGGCGAGGTGCCGGACGAGGTCGTGCGAGAACTGGAGCGCCATCGGCATGAGCTGCTCGGTCTCGCGAGAGGCGTAGCCGAACATCATGCCCTGATCGCCGGCACCCTGGTCTTCGTCGACGCCTTCGCCTTCATTGACCCCTTGGGCAATGTCGGGGCTCTGCTTGTGAATCGTGGTGAGCACGCCACAGCTTTGCGCGTCGAAGCGCAGCTCAGGGTTCGTGTACCCAATCTGGGTGATGACTTCGCGCACGAGTTCCTGCACGTCGACGTACGCCTCTGTGGTCACTTCGCCAGACACCACAGCGAGGCCGGTCGTCACGAGGGTTTCTACGGCGACCCGGCTGGCCGGATCTTGTTCGAGCATGGCATCGAGAATGGCGTCCGAAATCTGGTCAGCCACTTTGTCCGGGTGGCCTTCCGAGACCGACTCCGACGTAAACAGGTAAGACATTAAGATGTGCGTTCAGGTGTACTGTTTGTCAGTTGCGAGCCCTCAAAATAGCAGCGTCCTCAACCGGATACCGCTTCTCAATCGGAAGTTCTTCGTAGGTGGGCCGCCGGCCCGGTCTCCCCTGCCCAACCGCCCAACCAACAGCCATCCAACCGACTTACCACCGTTAACCCTGATCCGGTTTGCAACTCAGCCAAAAACACCGCATATAACCGCCGGCTCGTCTATTTTGCGAGCGTACTATTTTTCAGGACCAACCCCAACCAGTACCCATGGCCGATACGATTGAAGCCAAGGTCAAAGCCATCATTGTCGACA
Source organism: Bacteroidota bacterium (assembly GCA_038749615.1). Taxonomy (GTDB): domain Bacteria; phylum Bacteroidota; class Rhodothermia; order Rhodothermales; family DATKEJ01; genus JBCDHV01. The sequence continues at coordinate 604 of JBCDHV010000610.1, read as the reverse complement.
AGCTTGGCGTCGATGATAGCAGCATCGACCGCGACTCCTCTTTTACGAATGATCTTGGCGCCGACTCGCTCGACACCGTCGAGCTGATCATGGAGTTCGAGAAAGAATTCAATGCGACGATCCCTGACGAGGACGCCGAGAAAATCGCCACCGTCGGCGATGCGATCGACTACCTCGAGGCGAACGCAAACTAAGCCGGCCGCGCCCCCTCCCGGCGCTCCGACTTTCCACCCGGCAGCGGCTTTCGCGCCGGGTTTTCTTTTGCTCCACCAACATGGGTTGGCGGTGCGCTCGCGATGCTCGCTGCGGTTGGGTGGGCCTGCCCTGCCCAACCATCCAACCAACATCCACCCAACCGACTTACCATGACACGTCGCGTAGTGGTCACGGGCCTTGGGGCGCTAACGCCGATCGGCAATAGCGTCGAGGCCTTCTGGAATGGCATGATGGAGGGCCGCAGTGGTGCCGGCCCCATCACGCATTTCGACGCTGAGGCCTTCGATACCAAGTTTGCTTGCGAAGTCAAAGACTTCGATCCGCTCGAGTACATGGATCGCAAGATGGCCCGCCGGCTCGATCCCTTCACGCAGTACGGCCTCGCGGT
>JBCDHV010000609.1:0-2509 GCA_038749615.1 Bacteroidota bacterium | reverse complement strand
GTAGAGCATGCGGCCGTCAGGGGAGATGGTGCTGCCATGAGGCTCGGAGAGCCGCGGATCTTCGATGACCTTCTCGACGCTCCAGTTTCTCGCGTTCACCACCGTCACGCTGTTCGTGTACTTGTTTCCAAAGTACACCCGGGATCCATCCGGGGCGTAGGAGGGATGCCACGGTCCGTTGGCCACGGCTACAGAGTCCGTCAGCGTCGGGTTGAGTGGGTCAGCCAGGTCAAACACGTAGAGCTGGTTCGAAAGCTGGCCGGTTACGACGAGGGTTTTATTGTCCGGCGAGATCGCGAATTGCACGAGGACGGGATTCCGGCCTTCCATGTCGGTCAACTCGGCATCTTCGCCAGCGCGGGCAATCAGGCTGTTCTGCGAAAGGCTCGCGGCGTACACATTGTTGTTGCTCGCAGCGAGCGCATGCGGCCGAGGGAAGAAGACGTCAGCCTCTTCGAGGGCCATCGTGCCGGGGTCAACGACGCCGATGCGTTGGGGCGGGTTGACGGCCATCATCGACCGGCCCACGTAGAGCTTTTTCGACGTCGCGTCGACGGCCAACATGCCAGGCGTCTCAAACTCGACTTGATCGACTAGCTTGCCGGTCCGTGAGAGTTTCAAGACGGTATTGCCGTGGATCAGCGAGACGTACCAGTGCCCGCCGTCTGGGTCAACGGCCGTGTGGTGAGGCATGGCCATCTTGTCGAAACCGAGGTCAGCGAGGTCGATGACACGGGCCACGACGTTCGCTTCGGTGTCGATAGCCGTCACGATGCCGGCGGCCTGGTTCGGGACGTAGAGCCACGACGCGGTCGAATTCTCGAACGGGACTTCGCCGCGGTCGCTTTTCGCGCCGGCGTCGATCCAGGAGCGAACCAACCGGATCTGCTGGGCCGATGGAGCCTCCACACCTTCCGGAGGGTTTTCGGCCAGCTCAATCATCAGGCTACGGTCGGCATCGTAGGGGATGAGCACTTCACCGAAGTCCGAGCCGGCGATGATCGTCTCCCAAGAGGTAAGGTCAAGGCCAGTCTCCGAGGCCAGGACAGGCCCGAATCCGTCTTGGATGGTCGGCAGAATGAGCCGGGTAAACGTGCCAACATCCGCGTTGGTCTCGTTGTTCGGAGCCGGCTCAGCCGTCGTTTGGGCCTGAACGGCCATCGAGACCGTACATACTGCCAAGAGGCAAGCAAGCGTGAGCATGGGAAGGCGCATGTTTCCGGAGAGAAGTTGAGAGGGTGAAAGGGGGAGAGATTGGGGAGGGGGTGAAACAGTTAGAGGTGGACAGGTGAGTCCATGCTGACGGCTGAGCAGCGCTTGCCGTATATGGAACCCACCTATCCACCTCTCAACCATTCACCCTCTCAACGAATCACGTGCCAACGTCGCGCTTCTTCACGAGGAAGAGGCCTTCGCCGATGCTGGAGACCGCAATGACACCGCTCTTGAAGTACGGGTAGTTGCTCCAGGAGCCGGAGAAGCCAGGGCCGTTCTCACCGCCCGGGGTCGTGTCGATGAAGGCGACTTCGACGGGGTTTGCCGTGTCCGAGATGTCGAAGATGCGAAGCCCGCTGTCGTAGTTCGACTGGTACATGAAGTTGTCCTGGACGTAGAGGTTGTGGTCACTCGACGTCGTTTCCAGGAAGAACTCTTTGACCAACTGCGGATCGTCGAGGTCGGTCAGGTCCCAGATGAGGGTCCGCGTGTTTTCGACGTTGCCACCGATTTCGTCGAGCTCGTCGTTGACGTAGAAGAAGCGGTGGTCATCGGTGAGCCAGCCCTGGTGGGTGTAGCCCACGTTCGGGTAGACACCGACCGATACGGCGACCGGGTTTTCTTTGTCGGTCACGTCCGCAACGCTGATGGCCGTTTCGTTCGAGCCGATGCAGATTTCGCGGCCGCTGTAGTCGGCGTCTGGGCCAGTGTAGACCACGCACTGGGCATCGTGTGAGTAGCCCGTGCCACTGCGGCCGGTGTTCGAGTCGGAGAAGCAGCCAGCGAAGGTTGGGTTCGTAGGCTCGTTGATGTCGATCATGTGGAGACCACCTCCACACGTCTCACCACCACCGCTGGAGCCGACGGCGTACGCGAAGCCGGTCTCTTCGTTGATGACGATGTTGTGCGCGCTGTTGATGCCCCGGTAGATCGCCGTCTCGGTGAAGGTTTGCGGCTCTTCGATACCCCGAAGCTGCGTCAGGTCAAAGACCTGCATGCCATGCTCGCCGGCGTTGTCGGCCACGACGAACGCATGGTCGGCAAAGACCTTGATGTCACGCCACGTGTTCGGGCGCGCGCCTTCCGTCAAGGGGAGATCGCCAACGTAGACGGGCATTTCCGGGTTCGTGATGTCGACGAAGCTCGTCCCATCGACGCGGCCGACTAGGGCGTACTCTTTGCCCGTCTCGGGGTCTGTCCAGCCCCAGATGTCGTTCAGGTTGACACCCCGCTCGCCACCGATGTCTTTGGTCGGGAGGAACGCGACGAGGTCCATGCCTTTGCAGTCGAAGCC
>JBCDHV010000608.1:0-2515 GCA_038749615.1 Bacteroidota bacterium | reverse complement strand
TCATGGACGAGGGGCATGGCGAGCTGGTGATCCCGGGTCAGCACGTAGTCGATCCCGTATTCCGGGGCGAGCCGGCGCCAATCCTCTGCGGTTTGCGTGTGGTAGGCGGCATCCAGGACCGGCTTGAGCCCCATACCACGCCGCGGCGGATCGATGGGGGCGATGGCGAGCATCCGGCGGTACCAGTCCTGCATGTAGCTGTCTTTGTATGGGTACGACGCGTACGTCACCACGGCTCCTCGCTGCGCCGTACTTCGGAACGTACTCGTAGCCGGCGGCACGGCAAATACAGCATCGGGAGCGGTTTCCTGCTGGATCCACGCTTCCATCCGCCCGAGATCGGTGGTCTGGTGAACGAGCGGACCCACACGGGACACCGCCGGCTCCCAGTTTGCCGCCACGAGAACAAACGAACCAACCAGCAGCAGGCCAGTCCCCAGAACCAAGACCGGCACCACGGAGCGAGCATCGACCCAGGTTGCCCATCGCACCGAAATCAGCGAGGCCAATCCTCCGCCAATCAAGAGCACGAACAACGCCTTGGCCACCACGGTCAGCTTGAAGAGCTGCAGCTTGGCCACAAGCAACACAGGCACGAACTCCGTGAACACAGTGCCAATACCAAGCGCGACAGCAATTACACCGAGCCATGCCCAGAGTACGCCCGGCATGCGCAGCCGGCCGCTTCGCTGCATCACTACGGCAGCGGCCAGGCCGAGCACCGTGACCAGCCCGAACTTCGCGTACGATCCCACGCTGAACGAGAACGGCATGTGGTGAAACGGATTCCGAAACGGCCCGATGAGATAGAACACGTCCGGCTCGGCCTCCACGCCAGCGCTGCCCACCTGCTGCACAAACAGCGGCACGGACGCCGGCAGCGACGCAATCCCGAACACGGCCACGAACAACACGACCGGCACCAGCGCTTGGTAGCCGCTCTTTCGCGCCTGCCAAGCTCCCACGAGCAGCGCACACCCGGTCAGCACGCCCACCTGCAGCGCAACGAGCACCTGAAACCAGGCGGCCACCCCGAGGAGCACAGCCAACCCGACGAGCCGGCCCCTCGGCGCCTCCTCGACTCCGGAGTAGATCCCGATCTCCGAGATTCGAAGGCCGGCGTACAGCGCGAGCGGCCAAGCGGCCATCTCAGGGACGAGCATCGCGTAGACCAGGTCGTTGCTGCCGAGGGTCCACTTGTAGGTCAGGGCGAGGGCCGCAAACGTGCCCAGCGCTGCCCCGAGCCGGCCGCGTGCATCCGCCCCGTACATGCGTTGCCCGATGCGGTACAACACGTGCCCGAGCACGCCGAAGCAGAGCACGTCGACGGCCAGGATGACCATCCACACGGGCATCACTTGCGCCAGCAGCCAGAGCATCCGCACGAAATACGTCCGCACGCTGAAATCCGCCGTCTGCGTCCCGACGAACCAATCGTTGGCCAGCACGGCCGGATCCAGCGTATGCAGGAGCAGCGGGAGCACCTCATCCTGATCGCCACTTGCGTACCCATAGCCAAACCGCCAACTCACGGCTACGAACGCCAACACCCCGAGGCTCCAGCCGGCCGCTGCGTCACGCCATCCAGAGCGCTCCTTTCCGGGTGCCGGCCTGTCCATCACGGGTCAATCTGCGCCAACAGGTCTGCCTTCTCCTCGCTGGAGAGGTCGAGCCAATGCCGGTCTTGCAGAGCACCGGCGATGGCCCAGAGCAGATTTTTCCCCGGCCCGTACCCCGCATCACGCACCATCGCGTAGGCGAGAGCCGGCCCGAACTGCTCGAGGTCCGCCCGGGTATGGATACCGACGCCTTCGAGCATGCGAGCGCTTCGCGGCCCTAGGTTACGCAGGGTAGAAATCGGCAGGCTCATACGTTCTGGAGAGCGAAACCTGAATAGCCATTCTCGGCGAGGCTGAACCAGGCGTAACTGTCTTCCCGGAACTGTTTCCAAGCCTCGAAGACCTTCCGGTAGCCGGCGTCGCCAGCGGCCGTTTCTTCCATCAGGGCAAACGCCTCGCGCTGCGCGGCTTGCAGGATCTCGTCGGAGAACCGGCGCAACTCGACGCTCCCCTTCTGCTTAAGCTCAGCAAGAGCGGCCGGGTTCTTGGCATCGTATCCGGTCATCATCGCCTGATCAGCGACGCGGGCTGCGGCCGTGAACGCCGCCTGGTAGCCGGCGGGCAGTTTGTCCCAGGCCTCGCGGTTCACGTAAAACGACAGCCCGGGGCCGGGCTCCCACCAGCCAGGATAGTAGTAGTACGAGGCCACTTGATCGAAGCCGAGCTTGATATCATCGTACGGCCCCACCCATTCGGCCGCATCGATGGCACCGCGTTCTAGGGCTTGGTAGATCTCGCCACCGGTGATGAGTTGAACGCTCACCCCAAACCGGTCCATCACCTGACCACCGAGGCCCGGAATCCGCATCTTGAGCCCGTTCAGGTCAGCGACCGAGTTGATCTCGCGCCGAAACCACCCGCCCATCTGCGTGCCGGTGTTGCCGCCAGGAAAGTTC
>JBCDHV010000607.1:0-2526 GCA_038749615.1 Bacteroidota bacterium | reverse complement strand
TACGGACAAAATCCGCCGGCTCCGTAGTATGCTCGATGCTGCCGGCTCCTCAGCGTGGCTCCAGGTAGACGGCGGGGTGAAGCCCTCGAACGCTCGCGAAATCGTGGAGGCCGGCGCCACGAGCCTCGTCGCTGGAAGCGCCGTCTTCAACGGTGATGTCGCGCAAAACATCGCGGCTCTTCGTCATGCGATGGCGGAGGCCGGTGTTTAGTGTTCAGTGTTTGGATATCCGGGGAGAGACTCAGGTTGTACGGTCGCTTGACGAAGCCTCAGAAGTGAGAGATTTTTCTGTCTTATTCCCGACCGTCTAAACACTGAACACCAAACACTGAACACCAGCCGTCATGAACCGCACCGACTTCTTCGAACGGGTCTACGCCGTCGTCGAGCACATCCCACAGGGGAAAGTGACCACGTACGGGCGCATCGCGGCGCACATCGGGAGTGCCGGCGCGGCGCGTACGGTCGGGTGGGCGATGAATGCGGCGGTGGGAACAGGTCTACCGTGCCACCGCGTCGTCAACCGGCTCGGAGCGCTCAGTGGAGCCCGGCACTTTGCCACGCCGACGCTCATGGAAGAACGCCTCCGAAGCGAGGGCGTCACCTTTCTCGACAACGGGTGCGTAGACTTGGACCGCCACCTCTGGGAGCCGTCGTAGCTAGTGGTTCGCTCGCGTTGCTCGCTGTTGGGCCGTACTGAAGTTCCTATCACTTCACGAGGATCATCCGCTTGGTCTCTCCATAGTCCGGTGCTTCGAGGCGGTAGAGGTAGAGGCCAGAGGCAGCGTCGATGGCGTCCCAGGTGACCGAGTGCCAGCCGGCACGCATCTGCCCGTCGGTGAGCACGGCGACTTCCCTGCCCAGCAGGTTGTACACAACGACCCGCACGGGGCCAGGCTCTGGCAGTCCAAAGCGAATGACCGTGCTCGGGTTGAACGGGTTGGGATAGTTCTGGTCGAGCTGGTACGTGTCCGGGATGTCGAATTCGCCCTCGCTGTCGAGCGCAACCGAGAGCTCCTGCTGCGTCGCGAACCAGAAGCCGACACCGATGATGAAGTCGGATCCGCGCGCAAATCCGCCCGTGTCGACGCCGATGCTCCCTGCCAGGCGGAACGTGGCGCTCGTCGAGACGCCCCCGCCGCTCGAACTGGTGAGGCTCACCGGCACGCTGGCCACTTGCCCGAGTGCGAGGACTGGAAACGCGAGGAGAAGCAGAACCACGGCACCTCGTACGTGCGCCCTAGGAAGAATGGATGGTGTGAGAGGATGAATCATGAGAGGCCGGGCCAGTTCAGGAACACACGAAGGGAAAAATCGCGCCGTGGCGAGCCGTCTGAGACGGCGTGCCTAGCGGGGGAATTCGCGGGTCCCACGCAGGGCTTCCGGCTTGTCTTGCTCGACTTGCACGCGGTTGGCCTCAGCGTATGGATCGGCACGGACGCCGGTGATTTGCCAGCTCACCTTCAACCCGGGTGTACCGCCGGCAATCTCGAACTGGTTGTTTGCGATCTCAGCGCCCACATACACCGGTGCGTATCCACCAATCGTGGTGAGTTGGTACCGGAAGTCTTTGTTGAGTGCTTCGAACCATTCGGGTAGGTCCACGACGGCGCGCCCGTCCTCGTTCAGGATGGCGTTTCCGTTGTAGACGTTCAGCATCTCGTCGCTCTCGACGAAGCTGTGGTAGAGAAACTTGTTCTCGGGGTCGAGCGGGTGATCGATCCGGAAGGTGCCGGCAGATTTGGCCAGGTTGCCTGTGACACGCACGTCTCCTTCGAGCACCAACGCACCGTCTTCGGCCACTCGGGCGCGTGGTTCGAGATTGGGCCCGGGTGCGGCCCACGTCACGCTTCCGCCCGAAATCGTCAGTACGTCACCGTCGTTTCCGGTGGCTGCAATGGCTTGCGTGGTGACGGCGCTAGCGGCAATCTTCGTGGCGTCGATCGCGCCGGCTGCGACCTTCGTCGTCGTCACGGCATTGTTGCTAATCTTGGCCGATGTGACCGCGTTGTCGGCAATGTTGCCTGTGGCGACTCCGTTGGCCGCCAGCGCCAGTGACACGTCGCCGCTCTGCCCGCCGCCCGTGAGGCCAGCTCCGGCATTGACCGCCGTGATGTCCCCCGCACTGCTTGCTGCAGCGTTTACCCACGCGGGGGCCCCGCCAGAGATGCCCAGGACTTGGCCCTCGGATCCACCCTGCGGGCTCACCTTGTCTGTGGTCACGGCATCATTTTGGATTTGGGCCACGCCCACCGAGTTGGCCGCGAGTTCTTCGTTACCGATCGCGTTCTCCGGAATGAGTGCAGCGGTGATGGCGTTGGCTGCGATGTCGGCTGTGGCGATGGTGCCGTCGACGATGTTGTCCGTCGTTACCGAGTTGGGGCCGAGAACCGGCGTAAAGTCGAACCATCCCGGATTGGACCCATCGAACACCAGAATTTGGCCGATGGTGGCTCCGGTAGTCGTGAGTTTGTTGAGCGCGACCCCCCCATCGGCGATGTCGAGGGTGACGCTGCTCGTGGAGCC
>JBCDHV010000606.1:0-2531 GCA_038749615.1 Bacteroidota bacterium | reverse complement strand
GCCGGCCCGAGGAAGGCAAAACATGCAAGTATCGAAAGCAGAACCTGACGCATGGATGTCGAGATCATTTCGCGTGCAACAGTGACATCCTGTCTTACGATGCGCAGGCGCACAAGGTTCAGCGGCCTCCCCCACCGAACGAGGCCGGCGACGTAGCGCTTGACACCTGCAATTTGTCGATCAGCGATTCCACGGGGCGGGCTTCGGGCTGCCGCACCGTCACGCGCCGGCGGAGTAGCGACTGGAGTTCTGGCGCGTACGGGCCAATCAAAACTGGCGTCCCCACCTCGGCGAGCTCCCAGAGCTTATCGACATCGTCATTTTCGAGCGCCACGCAGCCCCATGTCCAGTTCGCCCGGCCTCGAACCCCGTCGCCGTGAAACTCGATCCACCCGCCGAGAGGCGTATTCATCGGTGGATTTCTGAACACCATTTGCGCTTTGACGATGTCCGCGTACTGCCACCGTGAAATGAGCCCGCTCTTGAGGCCACGGGCCGCATGGCGGGGCGTCGGATAGTTCAGCACCAGGGCCTTGTAGAACCGGCTGTACGGGTTCTTCTTCGAAATGTAGAACAACCCTTCCGGCGTTCGCCAGTGTTCGGGTTCAGCCAGGGAGCCACGTCGGATTTTATCGCCCTTGATGCTGCGGCCAAAGTCCGCGGGAAGCTTCTCGACGAGCGTATGGCCTCGGTAGACGTAGACCATTTGCTCGTTCTTCGAGACGTAAATCCACACATTTGAGAGGGCGGTGTTGCGGACGTATCCCACGGAGCCTAAGGCCGTCCGCACACGGACCCACCCCCGCCGGTGGATCAACCGGTGCACCGGCTCACCCGGCTCGATCTCTCCGATGGGCTGGGTCGAATCCGCCCGTGCAAACAGCACGGCAACCTCGCCGGCGACGACGTCCGTTCCGTTCTTCTTGACCATCTGGCGAAGCCCAGACAGATCGCTCGACACTTGGCCAGCCGCACTCACACACAGCCACACCAGCCCACACAGGCCAAGCACCCAACGGCGGGCATGCACGACTGGTCGCTTCATCGTAGGTGGAACGTTTGCGTCAGCCCGAACTCGTAGCGCGGTTCTGGGCGATCCCTAGTTGGTAGGCTTCGAGGACGCCGTCAATGACCGGCGCTCGCGTGGTGTACGCAACGGCCTGAACGTCCGCGATGGCATTTGCAGGGGCGAAGGGGTGCCCGACGATGCCCAAGGCTCCGACATCTCCGCCTGAGTCTCCAATGTACGCGATCTCAGGAAGTGAAATGCCGGTTAGCTCACTCATCCACTTCATTCCAGACCGTTTCGTCAAGGCCCGGTAGACGATGTCGATCGAAACGTCCGTCGTGAACACATCGAAGTCCGGATGATGAGCATCCGTGTACGGCTTCACGAGGCTGTAGGCGCGGTCAATGGCTGCCTTCGATGGGCCGAGCAGTCCAGTCTGGGCTCGTTTCGAGTAATCCAGGGCCACGCCGACCGCCGGGACGATGTCACGGATGAGATACTCGCGGAGGGAAGCCACCTGGGTGAGCACGTCCTCGGTCAGCAGCGGGTGCCAGCGTTCGATGCCTTCGTGCAGAAAGAACGCGCCGGCTCCCATCTCGAACATCGCCGGCTGGTGGAGACTGAGCGCCTGCGCAAGCGCCTCGACGTACGGCTTCGGCCGGCCTGAGCAGATGGCTAGCGCGGGATAGGCTGGATCGCTCACGCTACGCTTGTTCCACTCGGCCAGTTTACTCCAGCCCTTGAGATCTGCCGGCTCGAAGGCCGTGGCCAAGCAGCCATCGATATCGAGGACAAAGAGTGAAACCGGTGACTGGGACGGTCTTGCGGGATCGAGGTGTGTCATTCGCCTTTGTTCCAGACGAGGATCTCGTCGAGTGGCTTCCGCCCGAAATCGGGCACCGTGGCGTCCTCGGTGGGGTAGCCTACCGGGAAGAGGATGTACGGCCGTTCGTTGCCAGGCCGGCCGAGGATGTTGGTCAGGAAACGCATGGGACTGGGCGTGTGCGTCAAGGTGACGAGCCCCATGTTGTGCAGGGCCGCGATGAACATGCCGCACGCGAGACCGACGCTTTCCTGGACGTAGTAATGCTTCTGCCGGCTACCGTCTTCATTGAACCCGTGGTTCTGCGCAAAACAGATCACGATGTACGGGGCTGTCTCCAGGAACGGCTTCTGCCAATTGGTGCCGATGGGCTCCAGGGCTTCCAGCCATTCCTCGTTCATTCGGTTGGTGTAGCTCTCGTATTCTTCGGCCTCTGCGGCGGTTCGGATCTCGCGCTTTACCTCTGGATCGTCTATGGCAACGAACGTCCACGGCTGCCGGTGCGCGCCACTGGGTGCCGTGCCGGCCGTTTGGATCGCCCGCTCGATCAAGTGCCGGGGCACCGGCTTGTCGGAAAAGAAACGAATCGACCGCCGGCGATCCATTAATTCGTAAAATGCATCGGCTCGTTCGATCATCTGCTCTTCCGGCAGGGCTTCGAACGGATAGGTAATGTGACCCATTTTTCTATTCTTGGTT
>JBCDHV010000605.1:0-2535 GCA_038749615.1 Bacteroidota bacterium | reverse complement strand
CTGCCGGCAACAGGCCCCGACACGGCCGGCACCATCGTGTTGACGGCACATTACGACCATCTAGGCCGGCGGTCCGGCCGGATCTACAACGGCGCGGATGACAACGCGTCTGGCGTGGGCGCGATGCTGGCCGTGGCAGAACGGCTTGCTGGTCAGGCGCGCCGGCATCGCTTCGTGTTTGCCGCGCTCGATGCCGAGGAAGTAGGGCTGCGAGGCGCTCGGGCCTTGGTGCTGGACGGCCCCGTCGACATGGCGCGCGTCGTGCTCAACGTGAACCTCGACATGATCAGCCGGAGCGACGAGCAGATTCTGTTCGCCGCCGGCACCAACTTTACCCCATCGCTGCGCCCGTTCGTGCAAGGAAGTGCAGCGGAGGGCGTCGATCTGCGGTTCGGGCATGACGAGCCAGACGGCAATGAGTTGCGCGATTGGACATACGCCTCGGACCACGGCGAATTCCACCGGGCCGGCCTTCCCTATCTCTACTTTGGAGTTGACGAACACCCCGACTACCACCGCCCGACCGATGATTTCGAGCGTATCGACCCTGTGTTCTACACGGCTGTCGTGGAGACGATCATTGCGGCCGTAAAACGTATTGACGCAGGGTGGCCTGGGCCGGCCGAGGGGGCCTTGTAGAGCCTCTCTTTCAGGAGAGAGGGTAGACAGCATCAAAGATCCCCACGAACTACACAACCTGGTTTTTTGCTGGGCCGCATCTTTTGCTCGTTACACATTCGCTGAAGTCCGCTCTATGATGGAGTTTAGCGTGTGGCGAATCTTGGCTTTTCTGTCTTGTTTCGTATTTCACGATCCTCTTTTGCTTTGCGCGCGTTCACTCGGCATATTTTCATGCTGAACACAACGGGTGTCCTTGAAGGCCTCTGACGAGTCTCGATTGGTGTCGCACTTCTGCCTTCAAGACCCGATTTGAAGTTTCGGTACGTTACTTCCCCTTGCGCGCGAACTGACCAACACGAGCATACACGCCGGCACATAGGCGGTGCTGGCAGGCTAGACTCCTCCCCCGTTCGCATTCAACCCAACCACTTAGAGCTGCAATATGGCTTCCTCCCTCAACGGCAACGGCAACGGTTTGGAGCGCCCGAACTCGCCCCAGATGAACATGGCGCAGGCTGGTTCTGACCTCGGTGCCGACGAGTCGACGACGGAATTTTCCATTCGGGATTTTCTGGACGTTTTGCTCAAGGGCAAATGGTCCATCCTGTCGTCGTTTGCGATTGTCTTCGTCGCGGTAGCTGTGTACACCTTCCTCCAGAATCCGGAGTATGAAGCGCACAGCACGCTGATGGTCGATACCAAGCGCCAGTCCAAGACGATGGAAGACCTCATCATGGGCATGGGCAACCGGAACGTGTTTAACGAGGTCGAAATCCTGAAGTCTCGCACGCTTGCGAACCGGGTTGCCGACCGGCTCATCCTGGAAGCGCAGCAGACCGGAGAGCAGTACAGCGTGCTCACCACGGCCGAAGGCGCGATGCCAGAGCCACGCAAGGTGGCCGAGCGCCTGATGGGCCCCTTCATCGATGTCCGGCCGATGAACAAGGATGTGGACATGATCCGCGTGACGGCTACGAGTACGGATCCCGCCGAGGCGGAAAAAATTGCCAACCTGTACGCCGAGGAATACCTCAGCTACAACCTGCAGCAGAGCCGCCGGCAAATGCAGGAAGCGGGTTCCTTCATCGAAGACCAGGTTCAAGAGCTCGAAGGCGAGATCAACACGATCGAGACGGAGCTAGAAAACCTGGAAGCTGGTGCCAGCGCCGTGTCGCTCCAAGCGCAAGCGCAACAAATCCTCCAGCAGATCGGCAACTTGGAAGCCAGCCGGAACGAAGCGGAGATCACGCTGAACGTCGCCAGTGAGCAGCTCGATGAACTGAAGAGCCGCAAGGCCAACTCCGAGCAGGCGGTGCAAACCCGGATGACCTCGGGCGTCGAAACGCGCATTGCCAACACGCGGGAGCGCCTGTTCCGCACCGAGGCTGACATCGAGGACTACTACCTCCGTACGCCCCGTCTCCGCGACAACCCAAGTGCCGAGCCCAAGCTCGTCGAACTGCTTCGGCAGAAGGGCGAACTGGAAAGCCAACTCCGGACGCTCTCGCAGCAGTACACGGAGGAAGTGAACCAGATTGGTGGCATCGACCCGAGCGTCGATGGATCTAACCCCATCGCGTACCTCTCCAGCCTGAACACGGAAATTGCGCAGAAGGAAATCGAAGTCCGTGGGCAGCGGCGCGCCGTCGAGGTGTTCGACCGGCAGCTCGGGCGCTACCGGGCGCTGCTCTCGCGCATCCCGGCCACGACGATTCAGCAGGCCCGTCAAGAGCGTAAGCTGAACACCCGCGAAACGATCTACGGTGAACTCAGCGAGAGCTACATCGAGACGAAAATCCGGGAACGGAGCGAAGCCGGCTACGCAACGATCGTTGACAACGCGGTCGAGCCGCGCTCGCCGGTGCGCCCGAACGTTGCGCTGAACCTGATTCTGGGCTCGCTCTTCGGGCTCGT
>JBCDHV010000604.1:0-2537 GCA_038749615.1 Bacteroidota bacterium | reverse complement strand
TTCGACGACAAGGTGCTCCGCGAAGACCTGCACGGCTCGGCGGCGATTGGGCACAACCGGTATTCGACCAGTGGTTCTTCCCAGAACGAGGCGAACATTCAGCCCTTTCTGGTCACGTACAAGTCGGGCCAGCTGGCGCTTGCCCACAATGGCAACCTGAGCAACGCGCGGCAGCTCCGTGAGATGCTGACCCGGCGCGGCACCATCTTCCAGTCCACGACGGACTCCGAGTGCATTCTGCACCTCATCGCGCAGAGCCCGCACGAAGACCAAATCGACCAGATCCAGGGGGCGCTGCGTGACGTCGAGGGGGCCTACTGTCTCGTCATGCTCACGCACGACAAACTCATCGCCGTTCGCGACCCCAACGGATTCCGCCCGCTTGCCATCGGGAAGCTCGACAAAGGCGATGGCAACGTCGCTTACTGCGTGGCGAGCGAAACGTGCGCGTTCGATATCATCGGCGCGGAATACGTGCGGGATGTCGAGCCCGGCGAGATCGTCGTGATCGGCGACAACACCGTTGCGACGGGCGACTTCGGATCGTATCGGTTCTCGAACAAGCGGAAGCACACCCCGTGCGTCTTCGAGTACATCTACTTCTCCCGGCCCGACTCGATGATCTTCGGGGAGATGACCGATAAGGTTCGCCGCAAAATCGGGAAGCAACTGGCTATCGAATCGCTCCCACCCAGGGACGAGCGAGGAAAGCGTGTCATCGTCATCTCGGTGCCGGACTCGTCGAACACCGCGACGCTCGGCTACGTGCATCAGGCGCACAAGCTGAAACGCAAAGACATCCGCTACGAAATTGGGCTGATCCGCAATCACTACGTCGGCCGGACCTTCATCTCCCCCGGCCAGGACTCGCGCGAGCGCAAAGTGCGCAGCAAGTTCAACACGGTGCGCGGCGTGCTCAAAGACCGCATCGTGACCGTCGTGGACGACAGCATCGTGCGGGGCACGACCCTCCGGCTGCTCATTCGCCTTATCCGAGAGGCCGGCGCTCGGCAGGTCCATATCCGCATCACCTCGCCACCGGTCATGCACCCCTGCTTCTACGGCATGGACTTCCCGACCCAGGAAGAACTCCTCGTGTCGAAGTTCATGGACGAAAACGGCGAGCCAGACATCGATGCGATGGGCGCTTGGCTTGGTGCCGACAGCCTGCACTACCTCAGCGTGGATGGCCTGCGCAAGGCCGTGCTGAAAGCCAACAGGTCGGCCTCCGGCTTCTGCCACGCCTGCTTCACTGCCGACTACCCCGTGCCGGTTACGCTCGGCGTCCGCAAAGAGGAGAATGACTGAGGTGGGCGGGTTGGTTGGTGGGTAGGTGGGTTGGCTTTCTGTTTCCTGCCCGTTTCAGCTGTTCCTGGTTACCCGTGCGGTTCTTCCTCTGTTTTCTTTTCTGTCTGATCCTGAGTTCGGCCGGCCTTGCGCAAAACGTGCCGGCGCCAGACGAACTTGCCGCCCATTTCGGGTTCGACCGCCAGACGCTGGCCACGGATTCCTACGAGATCGTCTACTACGTCCGCAGCGAAGGGCCGGCGGAGAAGACGAACCTCGTGCTCTACCTGCAAGGCACTGATCCGAGTCCACAGGTCTCGTACCGTATCGTAGCCGACACCGTGCAGGTTATGGGCTGGATGCCTCGCGATTTCCGCCACATACCCGACGATCACCTCTACGTCCTCATCGAGAAGACCGGCTTTGGTCAAACGGCCATCAACGAGGACTCGATTCCCAAGCCGGCCGTCTACCAGCAAACCAATTCGCTCGATCATCGCGTCTGGCAGGCCGATGCCGTCCTCCGCCACCTGACCAGCCAGCAGGCGTTCGAACGCGTGATCGTGTACGGTCATTCGGAAGGCGCGCCAGTCGCGGCGAAGCTCGGCACGGTCAACGCATCGATCACCCACCTCGGCTTCTGGGCCGGCAACGCCCTCCCCGATTTCTACGACTTCGCCCTGATGAGCCGCATCGCCTACCACGAAGGCAAAATCACGGACGAGGAGGCGCACGAGCAAGTCATGCAGACCATCCGGGGATTTACCGAGGACGTTGCGTCGGACACGGCGAGTACGGCCGGTGGGAGCTACACCAACCTGCGCTGGTGGAGCTACGCCGAGCCGCCCCTCAACCACCTGCTCCAGATCGATATCCCGATCTTCGTGCAAGTCGCGACGCTGGACACGAGCGCACCTATCGAGAGCACGTACCTCATCCCACTGGAATTCGCCCGCCTGGGCAAGACGAACCTCAGCTACAACGTCTGCGTCGGCTGCGATCATAGTTTCCAGGTTGCGTCCTCCAGCGGCCGGACTGAGACTCGGTGGCCGGCAATCTTCCAGGACTTTCTCGCCTGGACGCAGACTGACTGACACAGAGTGACTGACACAGATTGACTGACTCAAGGGGACTGACGCAAAGCGACTAACGTGACCAGGCGAGTCTCTATCTAGCGTTCGCTACAGGATGCCGGCGTTCGTGACATGGATCGGCCGGTGTATGCCCGCGAATGTGTAGCTTCGCTGCAT
>JBCDHV010000603.1:0-2562 GCA_038749615.1 Bacteroidota bacterium | reverse complement strand
GCCCTCGACAGCCGGTTCGACGCCGGGGTCACGCTCGATGCGCCGCAAGTGCCAGACGAGAGCGTAACGCAGGGCGTGGACGACCCAATCCTGATCGTGTTTGCCGAGCCGTCGGAGTACACGTCGACGATCGTTCAAAACGCGATCGAGGTGCCAGGCTATGTCCTGACGATGTCCAACACCTCGCACTTCTCGTTCACGGATCTGCCTCTCTTGCTGCCGGCAGCCGACGTGCCTGCCGATGCCGCAGCGCAGAGCACACGCCCGCCTGGCACCATCGATCCGGCCGTCAACGAGTCGACGCAGAACCAGTACATCGTGCAGTTTTTCGCCAGACACTTGCTCGGCGAAGACGCCCCGCTTCTGAGCACGAACGCGACGCCTCTGCCCGAGGCCTCGCTGCAAGAAGTCGCACCATCAGCGCAGCCGGCCTCCACGGTTGCCGCCACCCCCATCCAGACCCCCGTCCTCTGGTCGCCTCGATAACCCACCGCCATGCGTACGCTCATCCTTCTCCTCCTTGCCGTTCCTTCCCTCGTCTGGGCCCAAACGCCCGGCAAAACTCTCGCGCCACACATCCCAAACCGGGTGGTGGTGAAATTCTCTGAAGCCCCAGCCTCGCTCGGAAAGGCCGGCATCGAACAGCGGCTCCCCTTCGACGCTACTGAGCTTCAGGCGGTGACGCTGCTCCACGAGGCCAGTGCAGCCGCCGTGCTCGATTTTGACGGCCTGGACACGAAGACCGCACTCGAACGGCTCGCTGGTCTGCCTGGGATCGAGTACGCCGAGCCAGATTTCATCGGGGAAGGTGCTGGCCGGCCCCTCGTGTCGCTGGCGCCTTACCGTACGCCGGCCTCTCAACTCATTCCAAACGATCCGTTCTTCAGCCGGCAGTGGAATCTGCTCAACGATGGGTCGCGCCCTGGCTCACGTGCCGGCGCGGACGTATCGATGCCTGACGCCTGGGCGCTCACGACTGGATCGGAGGACGTGGTCTTGGCGATCCTCGACTCGGGCTTCAACATGGACCACCCCGAATTCGACGGCCGGCTGTGGACGAATGCCGGCGAAGTAGCTGGAAACGGGATCGACGACGACGGCAATGGCTACGTCGACGACATCAACGGCTTCGATTTCGTGAATGAGGATGGCGATCCATCCGACGATCACGGGCACGGATCGAACGTCGGGGCCATTGCTGCGATGACGGGCAACAACGGCATTGGTCTGGCTGGTTTGGACTGGTCGTCTCGGGTCATGACGCTCAAGATTCTCAACAGCAACAACTTCGGGAGCTATTCAGATTGGACGGAGGCGATCCGCTACGCCGCCGATGCCGGTGCCGACGTGATCAACTTGAGCGTGGGCGGCTCGGGCTACTCGCGGTCCATGGAGGATGCGGTGAACTACGCGCATGCCGCAGGGGTCTTCCTGGCAGCCTCGATGATGAACACGAACGAGTCACGGGTCTTCTACCCGGCCGGCTATGCGAACGTGTTTGCCGTCGGTGCCACAGACGACCGGGACGCCCGCGCCGATCCGTTTTTCTGGTCTTCCACGAGCGGAAGCAACTTCGGCGATCACATCGACGTGGTGGCCCCAGGTAACGAGATCTACGGCCTTACCGCAGACTCCAACACCCAGTACAGCTCGTACTGGGGCGGCACCTCACAAGCCTCGCCGCATGTAGCCGGCCTGGCTGCCCTGCTCAAAGCGCTGGACCCGCAACTCACGCCCAACCAGATCGCCGACCGCATCCGGCAAACGGCAGACGACGGCGTGGGCGACGCAGCCGAGGACGCACCCGGATTCGATCCGTATTACGGCTACGGCCGCATCAACGCCACCCGTGCACTCGAAACGGTCGTTTCAACCTCCACGGAGGAAACGCCGGCTCCGTTCGAGCTGTCCGTGTACCCGAACCCGACTTCGGGACCGCTTCGGATCATTACGGACCAACCGGTCACCGTCGACCTCTTTGACGTAACAGGCCGAAAGCTCCGCACCCAACGCGGGACCCGGACCACAGTGCTCAATGTAACAGACCTCCCTGCCGGCGCGTACCTCCTCTCGATCTCCTCGCCGGAAGCCTCCGTGACCCGGCTGATTACGAAGCTGGATTAGCGTGCTTCGCACGAGTGTTTGGTCTTTCGTGTTTGGCCGATGAAATGACTCGCGAGGAATCCGAAGCCTTGGACCCGAGTTCAGGCTGGCGAGAATTGCGGCCATTTCACCCGAGGTCTAAAAACTAAACACCAAACACTCCCCCCATGCGCCTGCTTCTGCTCTTTGTCGTCGTGCCGTTGGTCGAGCTCGTGCTGTTGATTGAGCTAGGCGAGCGAATTGGCTTTCTGAACACCGTGCTTTTGGTCTTCGCGACGGGGATCCTGGGGAGTTCGCTGGCCCGGAGCCAAGGAATGAAGCTCTTCAGGGATGTGCAAACTCAGCTCGGAGCCGGTCGCTCGCCAAACGATGCCCTGATCGACGGCCTGATCATCCTGGTCTGCGGTGCCCTCCTGCTCACCCCGGGCGTGTTGACCGACGTGTTCGGCCTCCTCGGGC
>JBCDHV010000602.1:0-2566 GCA_038749615.1 Bacteroidota bacterium | reverse complement strand
CTGCGTGACATTCAGCAGCTCACCTACGAGGAAATCGCTGAGATCACGAACCTCCCGATGGGTACCGTCAAGAGCCGCATCAACCGGGGCCGCACAAAGCTCCAACGGCTCCTCAAAGATGTCTACCAACCCACGTGGGCGGTTTCTTGAGTTGAGAAGGGGATAGGGGGAATGGTTCAGAGGTGGGTTCCATCCGTTTAGGTGGGCGACTTTTTTCAGGTCTTGAACCCCCCACTCAACCGTTCCCCCTTTCACCCTATCCACCGCCGAATCCGTGCAAACACGGATTCAAGCCTCCCCTTTGCGCCGAGCGCGTAGCCGTGCCGGCTGGCGGTGCCTCGGCCGATGTGGTAGACGTAGTCATCCACCGGGGCGTCTACGAAGCTGAGATGCCGGCGTTGTGCCTCTAGTTCATTGGTGAGGCAGGGAACGCCGTGTTTCTCGAAAGGAGGTAGGGTGTGGTACGTCTCCCGGTGGACCAAGGCGCACTTTGGGTGGACGTAGTCGAACACGGGTGCGTTTTCCCGGGCGGGGTAGCCCATTTTGTCGATGGCAAGGCGCTGCCCGACCATGTACGCGCCGGCGGAACGTTCGTGGAGCATCTCCAGCAGCCCCGGCCGGTACAGGATGCAATCTGAATCGAATACCAGGCCCCAATCCGTGTCGATCTGACGTAGCACGAGGTCCATCCCGGGGCCATGATGGACGTTCTTCGGTTCCTCGATGAGGCGAATACTCGTCTGAGTAGCGAGCAAGCGAAGCTGATCGACGCTGTCGTCTGGGGAGCCGGCGTCCACGACCACGATGGGCAGATCCGAATAAGCACCGCGCAACGACCACACCGCCATCCGGGTCAGGTCCGGCGTAGCATAGTTGACGATGATGGCGGTGGTGTCCACGCGCTGCTGGAAGTATGAGTTATGATTCCGGATGGATGAAAGACGCTCCGGTGCCCGTGTGCTCATGCTGAACAGCGCCGACGCACGAAAGACCGAACCGCCCCGGTCCATGCGGCTGGATGTCACCGGCGCTCATACACCCCAGATCATAATCCGCATCGATGCCTCTCATGCTTGCAGGCTGGACGAACCATGATGCTCGTCAGCCGCCCACTACGCGGAGCCCGGTAAACCGGAGCGGCGGGTCGTTTGCCTCGGCGTAGGTGTCAGCTGAGCCGGCGGCGTAGCCGTTTGTGGCTTTCCCCTCAGCCGACCACTCGGCAACGTTGCCATTCGTGTCGAACACTAGCGGCTTGGTCTTGCTAGCCGAATTACCGGCTGGGCGGCTACCGACCGCCATCAGCAGGTCGTCTGCCGAGACGCTGGAGAGCGTCTGCTGGAGCAGTGCAAGTTCGTCCGGTGTCGGATTGCTGCCTGTCCAGTGGGCGAGGGTGTTTTCAGACGAACCGGCCGCGGCTTTCAACTGGCCTAGTTCGGCCTTCGTGGGGAGCCGGTAGCTGCGGCGTGTTTTCTTCGACAGCCACTCGACGTAGGCTTCAGCTCGTTCGAACGAGATGTTGTTGGCCGGATAGTTCTCGGTGCCGGCGGGCACGCGGTAGCGCTTGTCGAATTCGCGGAATTGTGCGCGGGTCACTTCGAAGCGCCCAACGTTGAGCGAATCATTCAGGGCAACGGTTTCTGGTGCCAGCGCTCCACGGATGCGGACGCCGTACCGTCCGTCGACCTGGGCCGGCTGAGTTTTTTTGACAAGCAACGCCAGGGGGGACGACTCCGGAAGTGCGCGGTCAATGACGGTTTCTTCCATCGAGCCTTTCCCAAACAAGTACTGGTCTATCCAGGCGAGATCCTCTTCTACTTTGCGGCGCTGATGCGAAATGCGCTGTAGCCCGTGCGGCTGCCCCGGGTAGAGCAGGTACCGGACGGGAGCCTTACCGATTTGCTGCAGGGCGCGGTAGTACTGCCAGCCTTGCTCGGTCGGGACGGCCGTGTCGCGGTCGCCGTGGTGGATCAAGGTGGGCGTGATAACCTCAGGCATGCGGAAGAGCGGGCTTTTCTCGATATAATGATCGAGATGGTCCCAGGGAGCACCGCGGAAGTACGAGTTGTCGAAGCTGACTCCGAAGGCGCAGTTGCCGTAGTCCGAGATCCAGTTCACATCGCCGGCACCGGGAGCTGCGACTTTGAACATCTCGGGATGCTCGACAGTGAGGGCTGTGGTCAGGATCGCCCCGTTGCTCCACCCCATGACGGCGAGCGAGTCTTGGTCGATGAGCCCCTGCTCGGCGAGATGCTCGATGCCCATGACGATGTCCGGCACCTCAAGCTCGTAGTAGCGCCCCTTGATCGACTCGACCCATTCGAGCCCATGATTGCCTGATCCGTGGTAGTTCGGCCGGAAGACAAAAGCACCACGGTCGGCGAGGAGCCCAGGAAAGACGGTCCATGACAAGCGCCACGCATCGAGATCAACGCCCGAGGGGCCACCGTGAATGACGGTGACGAGCGGGTAGCGCCGGCCTTCCTGGTAATCCGAGGGATAGTACAGGATGCCATTCACGCTGTCCTGCTCAGCGCCCTCCCACTGGATGACCTCGGCCCGTAGCGGG
>JBCDHV010000601.1:0-2569 GCA_038749615.1 Bacteroidota bacterium | reverse complement strand
CTAGCTACTCCGGCAACACAGAGGAAACGCTGAACGCATTCCGGCAAGCCAGGGGGCGCGAAGCGCAGGCGGTTTGCATCACCTCCGGAGGGCAGTTGCTAGAGGAAGCCACGAAGGCGGATCTGCCCCACTTGAAGATTCCCGGAGGCCGGCCACCTAGAGCCGCCTTGGCCTTCTCGCTCGCTCCGTTGCTCCGGTTGTCGAACGCGCTGGGTCTTGTTCCCATCGAGCCGGCGCATGTCGACGAAACCATTGGCATTCTGAGTGCGCTGACCGCGCAATACCAGACAGGAACGGCACATCTGGCGTTCGATATTGCCCGCCGGCTTGCTGGCCAGTTACCCGTGGTGTACACCGCGCCAGACTTGTTGGAGACCGTCGGTGTCCGTTGGCGGGGCCAGATGCAGGAAAACGGGAAGTCGCCGGCGTATGGGAATGTGTTTCCTGAGTTGAACCACAACGAAATCGTCGGTTGGGAGCATGGGTTGATGGAGCAGATGACGGTCGTTGTGCTGCGGGATCAGAACGACCACCCGCGTGTGTTGCGCCGGATCGATGTCACGAGAGGACTCGTCAGTGAGCGAGCGGCCGACTGGATCGAGGTCGAATCGATGGGGGAGAGCCGGATGGCGCGGCTACTCTCGATGATTTGCCTTGGCGACTGGGTTAGCCTCTACCTCGCCTTGCACAACGGAGCCGACCCGACGCCCATTCCACTGATCGACGCGCTCAAGGACACCCTCTCTCGCTCATGAGTGTCGCTGAGCACAAGGATGCGGAGCACAGAGATACGGACAGCAGCGCTCCAGCCGTATCGATCATCACGCCGACGTACAATCATGCCGCCTACATTGAGGCATGCATTGCGTCCGTACAGGCGCAAGGCCGGCCCGATTGGGAGATGCTGGTCATCGACGACGGTAGCACAGACGGTACGGCCGGCCTCGCTGAGTCGATGGCCGCAGCCGACCCCAGGATTCGGCTTTTCAGGCAGAAAAACCGAGGCATTCTGCGTCTCCACGAGACGTACAACTTCGCGCTCGCCCAGGCGAGAGGGCGCTACGTAGCCGTCCTCGAAGGCGATGACCTTTGGCTCCCCAACAAACTCGCCGTCCAGCTCGCCGGCCTCGAAGCTGATCCAGAGGCGGTTCTGGCTTGGTCAGACGCCGTGTTCTTTGGCGATGCCTCGGGCGACATTGGGCAGGCCCTGCCGGCCAGCATAGAGCGGCGAGACGACCGATTCCGAAACGAACCCGTCGGGCGCGTGCTCGACCAATTGTACCTCCACAATTGCATCGCGGCCGTGACCGTTGTCATCAAAACCGAGGTGCTACGGGAGATGGGCGGGTTCCGGCAGACGCACGGGCTGCCGCTGGTCGATCTCCCGACCTGGTTGGACTTGGCGTGCCGTGGCCGTTTTGTCTTCCACCCAGAGCCACTGGCCAAATGGCGCTGGCACGCGTCCCAGGTGACCAAATCCATGCACCTCGAAATCATCGAAGGCTGCCGGCAGCTCGTCTTGGAGCATCACGGGGCGCTGTCGTCTGAAGTCCGCGAGCACGTGAGTGTCACGACCGAGGCCATCGAGGCAGCCTTTGCGTTCAAACGGCATGAGGCCCTCGCGCAGACAGGCCGGTACCGGCTCGTGCAGAAACGCTTTGGAGAGGCCCGCGAGGCGTATCGGAAGGCGTTGCTGTTTACTGGCCCGTTTCATCCAGCCCTCCGTTTGCAGGCCGTAGCCGGCTTGGTGGCGAGCCTCCTGGGGCGTGACCTTGAAGGGCTGGCGCGGCGATTGGGAAAGAATCCTATCACCTAGCCCTATCACCTGACTCCATGGCGCGGTGGCTGGTGAAAAAGGTCGTTCCGGGGCTGTACGTGGTGTGCATCGCGCCCCTGCGTTCGTCTTCCGAGCTGACGGTCGCAACAGCTACGAGCGATCAGCACTACACCTCGGCCTCGACGGCCTCCGCTTTCCGGGCGGTCCGCATCACGTAGATGCCACCGAGGATGAGAGCGCCGCCCACAAGTTGTTGCCAGATTACGCTTTCGCCGAGCATAAAAACGCCACTGATCAGCGCCACGACGGGGACAAAGTTGGCGTAGATCGCCGTTTGCGCCGCACCGACGCCCTGGATGCCGATGTTCCAGAAGACGTACGCAAGCCCTGACGACAAGCCTCCAGAGAACAGGATGGCCCCCCACACGCCCCAGCTGAAGACGCTAACCGAGACGTCGCCCCAGTAGGGAATGCTGAAGAGCCACAAGAACGGGAGCCCGATGATCGATGTCCAGAACGCTAGCGCGGTGGGGGAGAGCGTCTCCATGAGCGGTTTGTTGAAGGCGGTGTACGCGCCCCAGGTAACCGCACCGGCCAAGCAGACCAGGTTTCCGTACAAAGACGTTCCCCCGAGGTCGACCCCGGACGTAAAGATGATGATGGTGGCTGCGCCAACAAAGGCCAGCAGCAGTCCCATCCATGCGCGCCCGATGACCCGCTCGATGCCGGTGAGGTGGGCCACTACCGCAACCCAGATCGGAGCGCTGGAGATCAGCAAAGAGGCGTTGCCGG
>JBCDHV010000600.1:0-2582 GCA_038749615.1 Bacteroidota bacterium | reverse complement strand
CGCCACGCAAACGGTATCCCGATGGCCATGGTCAGCGCGAGGTCATTCGGGTTGTATCCGAACGAAGTAAACCTCCCAGGGAACAGCTCAATCCCCGTTACGCCAGCCAATTTCCCACCGATTAGGGCACCGCCCACCACGAGACAGCCGGCGAGATACGCCACCATGAGCGAGTCTTGCTCTGTGCGCTCCTGCGCGAACTGGGCGATGAGCCAGACCATCATACTCAACTGCACGTACGTGACCGCACGAAGGAGCGTCTGTATGGGGTAAAAGCTCCACAGTACGCTCAGAACTGCCCACCCGACGAAGGCGTAGGCTACGACGTGAGCCGTGTGGAGCCGGCGCAACCGTCCCTTGTAGAGCGTAAGCACAACCCCGATCGCAAAAGCGGCAATCCCGACCAACCGCGTGAGTGTGGCCGCAGAGCCAGCTCCAACCAGGGCCTCGAGATTCAGGCGGTCGAAGGGGATCGTAGCGACGAACACCCAGAGTACGTAGAGTGCGGCTTTTCGCATGCAGGCCGTACTGAGCGCTTGAAAGTGAAGGGGAAGTCAGAGAGGTAACCGGGGAAGAACCGGCTCCGTTGGATGCTCTGCGTAGCTGGCCTCGCCGATGCCACGTCAGTGCTGGGCTGTGAACGCCAGTGAGGCCCGTACCAACGCGGCGAGGTTTGCGTTTGCAAGCGGGTAAGCTAACCGTAAGTCTTTTGGCCTACAACCAGGACCTGGATGCATTCAACGTCTTAGCAGTAACTTTATTCGGCTGGACTGGTTTGGGCGGGCAGGCTCACTACCCACCCCAGACGCGCAACATCGCCTCCGTTTGGAGCATCCTGCACTTTGACCGTACCGTCTGGGATCGGTAAGTTACGGCACTCCCGCTCGTTTCGCGCACGAGAAAAGATGTCGCTACGGCTCCTCTTCTTCCTGGTTGCCCTCAGTGCCGGCCCATCGGCATACGGGTCGGATTCCCTCCGGGTCAGGATCTTCGCCTTGCACACGCCGGACGCTGTTGAGGCCCGTGTTGCCGAGGCCACCCTTCGCGTTGAGGCCCACGGGGTGGCAGCCTACGAACTGCCTCCCGATGAAACCCTCACCCTTCGGAAGGCTGGCCGACGCGTTCACCTGTCTAGCTCAGGCTCCGAGGGCTTTTCAGCCGATTCAGTCCGGCTCTCGACCTGGGCCTACGGTCACGTCGACCTCGCCTACACGCGAAACCGTGCCACGACCATCCGCGGATACCGAGGCGACCTGACGATCCGCGTCGATGCTGAAGGCGACCTGCTCGTCGTCAACCGGATTCACATCGAAGACTACGTGGCTAGCGTCGTACCGGCCGAGTTCTCATTTCCCTACCTCGAAGGCACGAAAGTTCAGGCCGTGGCCGCCCGGACGTACGCCGTCCTCACCAAGAACCGGCAGCGCTCGGCAGGCGCACCCTATGACCTCGCCGATCATGAGGCCTCCCAACGCTACGATGGCATCGGCAAGGAAAATGGCGACTCCCGGCGCGCGACGCGCGAGACGCTCGGGCAAATCATCACGTACCGTGGAGAACCTGCCGAAGCGGTCTACCATGCCAGCTGTGGTGGGCACACGGCAGCCAACAAAGATGTCTGGTCTGGGGGCCGCCCTCTCCCCTATCTGCAGGCCAAGAAGGACCCTTACGAACAAATGTCGCCCCACAAAAGCTGGATCAAGCGTGTCCGGCAACAACGGGTCCACGCAGCCTTAGCCGGGCATGCCGGCGGTGCCATCACCCGTATCGCACCCGCTGCACGGTCGCAAGACGGCCGGGTACGCACGCTCACGCTCACCCGTAGCGACGGGCAGACCGTCCAAATCCCCGGTGATGTCTTCCGCCGGCTGGTCAATGCCGGCACCAACCGGCTCCTGCTCCGAAGTACGTTTTTCGACGTTGACGCTGAAGGCGACCTCTACGTGTTTGCTGGCCGAGGCTTCGGGCATGGCGTGGGGATGTGCCAGTGGGGCACGGCCGAGCAAGCCCGGCGTGGACGATCGTACCAGGACATTCTCTCGTTCTACTATCCCGGCACCAAGCTCACGAAGGCTACCCGCGGCACCCCCACAGCAGTTGCTCTGCTCGACAAGCCGGCGTACGTCCCCCCAAGCCGCACCGCCGACGACCTTGCCTCGAACACTCCGCGCCTCGACGAAGCCGGCCCTCACTCGGATACTCTCCGCCGGGCCAACCGCCCTGGATCTACCGACCCAGTCGAAGTAAAGCGCAAACGGAAGCGCGTTGGATGGTAACCCATTCGAGATATGACCACCGGATGGGAGGTTCGAAGACCCTCAGCGTAAAGACCCGTTCAATCCAGGCCCAACACGCCTCTTCTCCCGCATCCGTCCTCCAGTTCCCTCTCCTCCACCCTGCTGCCTTTCATCTTCCATCCTGCGTCCTGTATCCGTCACTCCGAGCGCCTAGATCCCCGTCCAGATGCCCGTCTCTCGGGTCCAACCAGCTCGGGCCATTCGGGGCGTCGTGTGTGCCCAGGCATAGCGGCCCCAGGCATCGGCCAGGATGAGTCCTGCCGTCGCTCCTTGCCCGTTGGGACT
>JBCDHV010000599.1:0-2591 GCA_038749615.1 Bacteroidota bacterium | reverse complement strand
GCGCTTCCAGCGACGAGGCTCGTGGCGCCGGCCTCCACGATTTCGCGAGCGTTCGAGGGCTTC
Organism: Bacteroidota bacterium; assembly: GCA_038749615.1. Taxonomy (GTDB): domain Bacteria; phylum Bacteroidota; class Rhodothermia; order Rhodothermales; family DATKEJ01; genus JBCDHV01. The sequence goes on along the minus strand of JBCDHV010000599.1, from coordinate 2,528 downwards.
ACCCCGCCGTCTACCTGGAGCCACGCTGAGGAGCCGGCAGCATCGAGCATACTACGGAGCCGGCGGATTTTGTCCGTACTCGACGGGATGTAGGACTGACCGCCGAAGCCAGGATTGACCGACATGATCAGGGCCAGATCGACATCGGGTAGAATCTCTTCGAGCGTCGAGAGCGACGTAGCTGGGTTGAGGGTCACGCCGGCTTCGATGCCGTGTGCCTTGATGGCCTGCACAGTCCGGTGCACGTGCCGGCTCGCCTCGACGTGGACGGTCAACCGGTCAGCCCCGGCGTCTACGAACGCATCGATGTAGCGGTCTGGATTCTCGATCATCAGGTGCACGTCGAGCTGCGTATCGTACCGCTCCCGGACGCCTCGCAAGGCCCGAACGATGAGCGGCCCGATTGTGATGTTCGGTACGAAATGGCCATCCATGACGTCCACGTGTAGCCAGTCTGCGCCGGCTTCCAGCGCCTCGGCGCAGTGCTCAGCCAACCGAGAAAAATCCGCGCTCAAGATGCTCGGAGCGAGAACGGGGGGCATTGGGAGGGTGTTTAGTGATTGGTATTTAGTGTTCAGCGCTGACTGAGTCAGCCGGCAAGGACTGCGGTTCTAGAGTTCGGGTAGGACTGAGCTTCACTCTCTTTTGCCCCCTCCTGTCGAGGTCTAAACACTGAACACTAAACACCAAACACTCGTGCGAAGCACGACATTCAGCCCACCAACGAGCGCATCGCGTCCGTGATGGCATCGGCGGTGAGGCCGTAGTGTTCGTAGATCGTCTTGTACGGAGCAGACGCACCGAACCGGTCGACGGCGATGACCACGCCTTGGGGGCCTGTCCAGCGGTGCCAGCCGAGCGAGGCACCGGCTTCGATCGACACCCGCGCGGTAACGCTCCCAGGAAGGACCTCGTCTTTGTAGGCCTCCGGTTGCTGATCGAACAGCTCCCAGCACGGCATCGACACGACGCGCACGTGGACGCCGGCCTCGGCCAGTTGCTTCTGAGCGTCCAGCGCAATGTGCACCTCCGATCCCGTCGCCAGCACAATGCCGGCCGGATCGCCGTTGCCGGCTTCGGAGACGACGTACGCGCCACGAGCTACGCCCTCCGGGTTGGCCTCTAGAACAGGCAGGCCTTGCCGGCTCAGCGCAATCACGCTGGGCATGGGATCGGTGACCATCTGCTTCCAGCAGGCCACGGTCTCGTTCGCATCGGCGGGGCGGTAGACGTTGAGGTGCGGGACGGCGCGGAGGCTGGCAATCTGCTCGATGGGCTGGTGCGTCGGGCCGTCTTCGCCCAGGCCTACGCTATCGTGGGTGTAGACGAAGAGCGTCGGGGCCTTGGCTAGCGCGGCGAGGCGGATCGTTGGGCGCATGTAGTCTGAGAAGATCAGGAACGTGCCCCCATAGCCTCGCAGCCCGCCATGCAGGTTCAGACCGTTCAGGATGGCGCCCATGCCGTGCTCGCGCACACCGAACCGGAAGTATTCGCCGCGTGCTTCGAAGGCCTGGAAGTCGACATCGTCGCTGGCCATCGTCTTGTTGGACGGCGTTAGGTCGCCAGAGCCACCCACGAGCGTCGGCACAGCCTGCTTCAGCGCGTCGATGACTTTGCCGCTGGCCGCACGGGTGGCAAGTGGCTTGCTGCCGGGCTCGAACGCCGGTAACTGGGCATCCCAGCCGGCCGGCAGATCGTGCTGTAGCGCCGCGCTCAGAAGAGCGTACTTGTCCGGGTGCGCCTCGGCGTACGCTGCCCAGGTACCGTCCCAGCGCTGACGTGCATCGGCTCCGGTGCCGCCAGCCGCGCGCATGTAATCGTACACCTCCGCCGGCACGTGGAACGTCGGCTCCAGCGGAATGCCGAGGCGTTCTTTGGTTGCGCGCACTTTCTCTTCGCCGAGCGGATCGCTGTGGACACTGTGGGTGCCTTCCTCGTCCGGTACACCGTACCCGATAATCGTCCGGCAAGAAATGATCGACGGCCGATCGGTCTCCGCACGGGCGGCGTCCGTGGCGGAAACGAGTGCGTCCACGTCGTGCCCGTCGATGCGCTGGGTGTGCCAGCCTTGGGCTTCGAAGCGCTTGAGCACGTCCTCGGTGAACGCGAGATCGGTGTGCCCATCGATGGTTACATCGTTGTCATCGTAGTAAACGATCAACTTGCCGAGTTTCCAGTGGCCGGCAAGCGAACAGGCTTCGTAGGCAACACCTTCCATGAGATCACCATCGGACGCAAAAACGTACGTGTAATGATCGACGATGGTATGCTCGTCTGTGTTGAACACAGCGGCCAAATGCCGCTCGGCGAGCGCAAACCCGACCGCGTTCGCAATCCCCTGGCCTAGCGGCCCTGTCGTTGTCTCGACGCCCTTCGTGTGGGTATTTTCGGGGTGCCCTGGCGTCCGGCTCTCCCACTGCCGGAAGTTTTTCAACTCCTCCATCGGCAGATCGTAGCCGGCGAGATGGAGCAGGCTGTAGATAAGCATAGACCCGTGGCCGGCCGACAGGATGAACCGATCCCGGTCG
>JBCDHV010000598.1:0-2596 GCA_038749615.1 Bacteroidota bacterium | reverse complement strand
GGATCGATATCGGGGCCGGCTTGCTCCAGAACCGCGTCGAGACGGACTACCCGCTCGGGCCACGCAGCAATCCGATACGCTGCTTCTGGATATCCCTGCTCAGCTCCTGGGTACGGCATAGGAAGCAAGCGCTGGCGCTCCTCGATCGACAGCCCCAGCTTTGGCAGATCTCGCAACTCACCGGTCAGAGATTCGAGCGGATTCCCGTGGATCACGAGCCGGTGCAGCGAGGGGAGCCGTGCAACTTGGGCAGGAATCGCCCGGAGCGCGTTATCGCTCAAATCCAGCGACTTCAAGGCTGGGAGATGGATGTCGTTTGGAACCGAAGTGAGCTGATTTCTGGATAGGAAGAGGTGCGTGAGCCTTGGCAAGCGCCACACCTCGGCTGGAATCTCAACGCCGGTACACAGCGAGATCGAGAGATGCTCGAGCGCTTCGAGTTGCCCGATCTCAGCCGGCAGTGAGTCCAGCGCAGCACCGTTGACGGCCAGCCGTTTGAGGGCTCGGAGTTGCCCGATCTCTGGCGTGAGGTCACGCAGCCGAAGTGTTGTGCGGTACGCCTCTGGGTTCTCGATCGTCAGCGCTGTGAGCGCATGAAGGCGGGTCACCTCGGCAGGAAGGCAGGTAAACTCTGGACTCGAGAGAACGACACGCCGTACCGCATCTGGAGGAGCAAGGGCGATTTCGCCCAGCGTGCTAAAGACATAGCCTGTCCAATCAATAGCATCCACATCGACAGGCATGTCGATGTCTACGTCGAAGCTGGGAGCAGCCAGGCCGTAGAACCGTCGGAATTGACCTCGGATGATAGCGTGCTCCTCGGCGAATCCGACGGTGCCTTCGAAATCCAACGAATAGTCAGTGCCTTGAACGTGGAAGCGCGCGTGGCGTCTTTGGGCGCGGCCTTTCGCGATGCTGAACTGCCCCGCCGGCACCCCAGCCGGCCCGTACACACCGCGTCCTTCAAACTGAAACGTGAGCACACCGCCCGATGCCCCACGGTTGTACTCGCTCGTCAAGCCGGCTTCATGTGCGGCGTCCGGATCGGCTGCACGAATGGCGAGCACGAGACTGAGCCCACCGTTTCCTGAATGTGCGGTGCAGACCACACGATCGAGCAAAAAATCGAGGTCTCCTACGTCAATACGAGGCGCTGCAGCAGACATCGACACGCAGACAACTGTGGTTGGATGACGTTCAGATAGCGGACTAGCAGCGTGCTACCTGCCCGCCTGTCGCAATACATTCTGGACCCGTGGCCGGTTGTACCGCTGCATCATTACGGGGTACACGTTCAACACGATATTGAACACCACCAGCCAGATCACCGAACCGATACCATAGGCGGAAGCCACGTATACCGTAATCGCAGCCACCACCACTGCAGCCAGGGCATGGCTTGCCTCCGACACCCTGGTCTGATGTTCGAAGCGCGCCAGGGATTCGCCGCGCTTCGTTAGAGGGGCCGAGGTCCGTCGCATTCGTTCTGAACCAACCAATCGCAAGAGAAGCAAAAAGTACCGAAGACCAAATCGGCGATACACGCGCCCTCCCTTCTCGAATCGCTTCGCCTCGAAGTACGATATCGACAAGTCCGGCTTGAGCACTCCCACAAATACAGCAAAGAGTGTCATCAGAAGAAAGTTGACGAAGATGGCGAACCCTATCGATCCGGCACCGATTGATCTTGCCTGAACGTGAATGAACAGAAATACTCCACCACTCAAGGAAAGTATAAACAGCGCTTTGAGCGCATCGCCCAATGCTCGTTTAATGATGAATCGCGCTCCGGGATTGGTGGATTGCGAGAGGGTTTCGTTCTGCATGGCACACCTCGGGTAGGGATGTTCGCTCCCTGAACGTCCCATCGGGAGAGACGACTGATTAGGCCCGGATCCGTCCATCACGTTGCCCGCGCTCACGGGCGTGTAGCCTGGAAGTCCTGGCGTACATCCATGCGCTAGAGAGCGGAGAGCCGTCCAGAATTACTCATCCGGACAGCTTGTGCAGCGTCGCCCTCCTCTCCTAGCGCGGGCACTGGGCGGGCCCTGTACACGCACCAGGAGAGGAAGGCCGGCGCGTTCTACACATCGGCGTACTTGACCGAGCAGCCGTACGGCTCGGTGCGGGCAGGATCTGCATCGCGGCCGGCAGCGAGCGCTTCCATGGCTTGGACGAGGTAGTTTACCGCGCCATCGAGAGAAGCGGGGTTCGTCGACGGCTTGTCGTCGATGGCTCCATTGTACACAACGCGGCCTTCGGGCGAGATGACAAACATTTGCGGCGTCGTTTTGGCTCCGTACAAGCGCCCGACCTCACCGTCGGCGTCGATCAGCACCGCCGTGCCCACGCCGCCTTCTTGCGCCGTACGAGCGTCCATCGCTTCGGGCTCGAAATAGCCCTGTTCACCCGGCGCAGAGGAAACGATCGAGAGCCAAACAGCGCCCTCATCGGTGTATTGCTGCTGCAGGGCCTGCATGTTGCCGGCGTTGTAGTACTTGCCGACGTACGGGCAGTCGTAGTTCAGCCATTCCAGGATGACCGTTTGCCCGCGAAAGTCTTCGAGCGCGTGCTCGGTTCCACCAGTGTCGGTGAG
>JBCDHV010000597.1:0-2621 GCA_038749615.1 Bacteroidota bacterium | reverse complement strand
GTCGACGCCCAGTTCGAGCCCGAACAGAGCGAACGAGACGAGGCTCACCGAGAGCATGATGCCCGAGGCGATGAAGCCCAGCTTTCGCTTCCCAATGAAGTTGAAGCTGGTGTTTTCGAGGATACGCATGGTGTTTGGGTTACACGGAGACGCAAGCGGCCTTCCCGTGGACTTGGAAATTTTACAGTGCTTAGTGTTTGGTGTTTAGATCTCAGACGGATCGGTTAGAGAATCCCTGCGCTCAGCGAAGTCTTGGAGGTCATAGGACAATCTCTTTGGTCTCCCAACCGTCTAAACACTAAACACTCAAACACCGAACACTTGGTCGACGCCAACGGCCTCAACCAAACGAAATGCTCATCTTGCGGCTCAGCATCGTGTCCATGATGATGCGCGCAAAGACGATGGCGGTGAAGAGCGAGCTCAAGATGCCGGCCATCAGCGTCACGGCGAAGCCCTGAATCGGGCCGGAGCCGAACGAGAACAGGATCGCCGCCACGAGGAACGTCGTGATGTTGGCGTCCATGATGGCACTCAGGGCATTGCCGTACCCGCCGGCAATCGCGGCTTTCAGCGTTTTGCCCATGTTCTGCTCTTCTCGCACCCGCTCGAAGACGAGCACGTTGGCGTCCACGGCCATACCGATCGTGAGGACAATACCAGCAACCCCCGGCAGCGTCAGCGTGGCGTTAAACCCAGCCAGAATGCCGAAGATGAATACGATGTTCAACAGCAAAGCCACGTCAGCGACCATGCCGGCCGTCCGATAGTAGAAGGCCATGAAGAGCGCCACGAGGAGCAACCCAATCGCGGTGGACAACGTGCCGGCACGCACGGACTCGGCCCCAAGGCTCGGCCCGACGGTTTGCTCAGCGACGATGTCGACCGGAGCCGGCAAGGCCCCCGATTTCAAGATCGTCACGAGGTCTTTCGCTTCGTTGAGCGACTCCAGGCCGCTGATCCGCGTGCGCCCACCGTTGATCTTCTCTTCCACGACCGGGAAGCTGTAGACCACATTGTCGAGCGTGATGGCGACGTTCTTGTTGACATTCGCCCCTGTGAGGCGCGCCCAGGTCTGGGAGCCTTCGCCGTTCATCGTGATCGACACTTGCGGGCCGCCTTCGAGTTGATCGACATCGGCCGTGGCCTCCGTGATCACGTCGCCCGTCATCTCGACGTTCTTGCGCACGCCGAGGGCTTGGAAGACCTCGCGGCCCGCCTCGGTGGTCCCTACCGGGTTGGCCGACCACATGAGCGTCACGTCGCTGGGCCACATGCCGGCGGTTTCTGGCGAGAAGAGCAGCGCGCGAGCGGCGGCCGTGTCGGCCGGGAAGGCCGTGCCAAGGATGACCCCCTGGTACGGGTACGGTTGGAAGACCTGAAGCAGCGGGTTCGCGTTGGCTTGCGCCTCGCTCGATCCGTCGTCGATCAGCGCGTCGAGGTCGAACGTCGAATCTGCTTCAGCTTCAGCGACCGCAGAGTCTGGGGCAGCGATATCCTGGTCCGTTCCGTCCTGGACAGCCGTTTCGAGGGTGTCGCTGTCAGTCGCAGCAGCGGCTGTCGATTGGCTCTCGTAGTAGCCGAGCACCTGCTGCATGCTGCCGGCCATCTGGCCCGGATCCACCATCAGCCGAACCTCCAGACGCGCCGTACCGCGCAGCAGCCGGCGGACCCGTTCGGCATCATCGATGCCAGGCAGCTCGACTACGATGCTACGCGTGCCTTTCTTTTGGATCGACGGTTCTGCAACACCGAAACGGTCAACACGATCTCGAACGATTTCGATGGCCCGGTCAATTGCAGCAGTCGATTCCTCGTTCAGGTAGGCGTATACCTCATCATTGGACGAACGCCGCGAAATCTCCCGCTCTTCGTTGCGAAAGTAACGCGACAGGCGGAGATCTGCGTCAGTAGCCGTGAACGCTTGTTCTAGTGCTTGGACGAAGGATGTCTCGAGGAAGTCGCCTGACGCTTCCTCAGAGATCCGCTGTGCTTCCGCGAGTGCGTTGTCGAAGGTCTCGTCTCGGTCGACAGCGAGTTCACGCACGAGTTGGTCCATCCGGACTTCGAGCGTGACCAGCATGCCGCCTTCGAGGTCGAGGCCCCGTTTCAGCGCGCGTTCTTGCAGGCTGGCCAGCGTAGCGCCGTTTTCGTCGAGGAAGTCGTTGCGTTCCTCGCCTTGCAGCGTTTCGAGTTCCCCTTCCAGCGCAGAGGCCCGGAACGTGGGGTACAGGTAGTAGATGGAAAGGGCCAGGAATGCCACGACGGCAATCAGCCTGAATCCGCCTTCTTTAAGCATGATCGTATGGGGTTGAGCCAGGCCGCACACGCGTACGCATCCGGCCGGCACGGTTCAGTCTCGGCAGCACACGCTGCCAGGATACCTGATTCTGCCTCGTTCTTGGCGAAGGCAGTGCATGATGAACCCTTAGCTCCGTGGAGCATGGGACGGGCTCACCGCGAGTGGATGTGGGGCCGGTTCTAGGGCCCGAGGGGCTGTGCTGCCGAGAGGGTGCGCAGCAACAGGGATGGCACTACCGTAAGCTCGCCGAGAAGCGTGGTGGCCTGGCGAGGGTAGGCCGTAAGGAGCGAGCGCGAAACGGCTCGCAGGTGAGGCGCAG
>JBCDHV010000596.1:0-2633 GCA_038749615.1 Bacteroidota bacterium | reverse complement strand
TAGCTACGGAGTGTGCGACCTGAGACGCTCTTAAACCAGCCTCTATCCGTTCGCAATCTGCAATTCACAATTCGGCCTGCCGCAACGGCCCGAGGCTACTTGGCGACGGCACGGACGATATCGTCGATGGCCTGCTCGATGTAACGAGATCTGCCGGTGTAGTTGTTGGCGAGAACGGCGAAGGCGTAGCGGGTACCATCAGAGGCGGTCACATAGCCGCTGAGCGCCCGGACGCCCTGGAGCGATCCCGTCTTTGCCCGCACGTCGACGCGGCGGAGCCGGCCGCGCAGCGTGCCAGCCGAAGGGGTGGCGAGCGATTCCCGAAAACTGTCCCCGTGCGGGTGTTGGTCCATGTAGCCGAGCAGATTGCCGAGGGTGCGTGCCGAGACCAAGTTGCGGCGGGAGAGCCCGGAGCCGTCGCGCACGGAGGCCGGCGTCCGAGTTGCGCCGGCCCGTTCGAGTAGCCGGCGAACGCGCTGCTGGCCTCCGGCCGTGGACCCGGCCCAACCGGCGCTTCGGTAGAGCTGCTCAGCAAAGAGATTGTTGCTGTCGCGGTTGATGGTCTGCACGATATCGGCCAGGCGCGGGGAGATGTGGCGGTAGAGCACGCTCGAACCAGCGTACACCGGCGGAGCGGGCAACTCGTCCACGTCGTAGGCCTGGGCGCGTACGCGTACGCCAGCGGCTTCGAGGTACGTCCGAAGGGCCTGTGCGGCGTAATGCGTCGGGTTGCCGACCGGGACGGTCAGCCGCCGCGTGCGCCGGCGGGGCACGGCACCGGAGAGGACGAGCTGGTCGGTTTTGCTTTCACGCGCAACCCGAACCCGGGCTCGCCGTCTGCGGCTCACAGTGGCTTCGTTGGTGACAGCAACGTACGAGTACGGCTCGACGCGGAGGCTTGGTGCCCGCCCGCTTCGCCGGCCTCCGGTGACAACGAGTTGGACCGTGTTGTCTCGGTACGTGAGTCCGCTTTGTGCCGGCGCAAAGGACTGAAGCGAGACGTGCCCCACTTCCCACGACGAAGGATGGAGGGCGTCCTCCTGCACGTCATCGTCGCCGACGATGCGGCCGCGTAGCTCTCGGACGCCGGACGCGGCGAGCGCGTTGGCCCACGTCCGCAGGGGATCGGTGTCGCCCAGCCGGCTCCCGAACGTAGGGTCACCGGAGCCGCGGATGATCAGGTCGCCCGAGAGTACACCAGGGCGCAGGGTGTCGCCGGCAAAGACGAGGTCGGTTTCGAAGCGGAAGTCCGGGCCGTAGGCGTCGAGCACAGCCGCCGTCGACAACAACTTGGCGTTGGAGGCTGGAATGAGCGGGGTGTCTGCCGCACGAGCGTATCGCACACGGCCGGTGCTGAGTTCTTCGACGTACACGCCCCACAAGGCATGCTCGACTGCAGGCCGGCTCATCACGGCTTCGATGGCGCGGCTGAGATCGGTCTGGGCCTGGAGGGTTTGCGGAGCGCGGGGCTGGCCGGCCGCAGCGAGGCAGACGGACAGGAGCAGGAAAACAGCCAGAAACAGGGGCGGGGGCGCAGGGTGGGACATGGAGCGAAGATTAAGGCTCTCCCAGGTCCTTCGTGGGGGAATCTGAACGGGCAAGTCCGCGATTTCGCACGCGAACTTCTGAAACCCGTGGCAGTGCGTTCCCGTTTTTGCGACTTGTTCGGACCCACCTCCTGTGTCCCCACTGTGTCTTCACTGTGTCTTCAGCCGGCATCGCGGCCGGCCCACGTTCTTATGGCCAAGTCAAAGCGCAAGCGTGCCAACCAGAAACCTGCCCGCAAACGAGGCCGTGCTGCCGGCCCGGTTTCGATGCCGTTCACGGCCAAGAACTACAAGCTGTTGGGCCTCAGTCTGCTCGTAGCTGTGATCGGCTACACGGTCATGCGCTGGGAAAACGAAGTCGACGGATTCCTGTCGCTCTACATCGCCCCGCTGTTGATCCTCGCCGGCTACCTGGGCGTCTTCTACGCGGTGATTTACCGCGAGAAGAAAGAAGAGACGAGCGAATCGTGAGTTCGCTTCGCTCACGTGGAGAGGTGGATAGGTGCCAGGGGAAGAGGTGGGGTACGATCTACCCGATACCGACATGAAAAGGTCTGGCTCCTCGATTGCTTGCCCCCTTCTCTATCCGTCAGCTAGATCTCTCAGTTTGTCTCCCACGTCTCAACCTCTCACCCTTTCCCCATGGCCACGGCCTCGGCGGATGTCCTCAACAGGGCGGCTTCGATAGCGTCTGGGGTCCACTCGCCGTCGTAGGGGACGCCGTTGATGATCAGGTTTCTTGTGCTCGAAATGCCCGAGGCTTGGGCGGCCAGCTCATCGGCGCGGACGGTGCGGGCAATCGAGGGCGACTCGAAATCGGCGCGGAAGCGCTCCATGTCGGGTACGCCGGCTTCGCCAGCGAGGAGTTCGAGGCGGTTGTTCGTAAGGGCGTCGGCGTGCATCATCAGGCGGTCGTGCATCGGCCAGAACCGGCCTTGCCGGCCCGCGGCTTCGGCGGCTAGAGCGGCTGGGCGCGACATCGGGTGGGGCTCGTCGAGAGGCATGTGCCGGAACGTGAGCCGGACCTGTTGCGGATGCGCATCCTGCACGCGCCGGATGGTTTCGTAGATCATCGTGCTGGTGGGG
>JBCDHV010000595.1:0-2634 GCA_038749615.1 Bacteroidota bacterium | reverse complement strand
TTCCTGGCTGACTGGTTTTGAGCCAGAAGACCTTCACCGTCTGATAGACAGCCGGGCGACCTTTGCTCAATTCTTCGCTGAGGCGACGGTCAACCCCAATGCGAGCCTGATCACGGGCTCGATCTGCGGCTACCGGATAGAAGAAATCGAAACCCCGCTGACCAAGCAGGTCAGGTACTTGGATAAACTGGTCGATGAGTTGGCGAAGGGCCGGAAGATGGAAAAGATTCTGCGGTCCGCCTAGTTCGGGCGCTCACTCGTTTCACTTCGATGCGGCCGATCCGAAAAGCTGAGCCTTCATGTCTAGCCCTTTGAACTTAGGACGAGACACCCGTGGCCAGTTTCCGGAATCGAATTCCAGTGGGTCGACTCGCTATCTTCGTTCACACTGCGTGGCGGGCCCTGGGCTCTGAATGCTTCCTCGCCACGCACGACCGGAGCACGGGTAGCCCTCGCTGATGAAGCGCCTCGTCCTCATCTTACTCGCCGTCGTTTTCGCCTCCATCCTCCCCCTTGCGCTCGGGGCCGAAAGCGTTCTGCTCATTGGGCTGCCTGGTGGGTTGCCGCTCGGGACGCTGCTCGCAGCTCTAGCTTTCGCTGCAGGTGCCGGCGTTCCCCTCGCCGCGAGCCGGCCAGACACGTTTCTCCAGACGGTAAGTAGGCTCGTACTCGCCGCAGCGGTGTTGTGGCTTCCTGTTGGGATCTACCTGTCGGGAAACCCAGCGCTTAATTTTGTTGACGATGCGTCAGACTCAGCGTTGTTTTGGCGGTTGACAGCCGGGCTCGGCGTGCTCATTCTCGTAACGATGCTGTGGGCTGCAGTAGACGCAGTTACCAAGCACCGAGCGCAGCCGTCCTCGCCGGCACCATCCAATCCGTGACGGCACCTCCGCGACGGTTCACCTAAACGATACCGATGAAGAAGTACGCTCTCGCTGCAGCATGTTTTCTCGCCGCCTGTGGCGGCTCTGCCGGCTTGCAGGAAGGCCGATGGACCGGCGATCTCACGCCGATGAACCATCCTGACCGAACGAGCCCCATCGCCTACGACGTCGACTACTCGACGGGCAAGCTGTCCATCGCCCTCGTCGGCCCTGATGGTGGTGCGATCCCGGCGCGGGACGCTCGGCTCGACGCCGACACCCTCCGGTTCAGCTTCAACGAACCCGAGGAAGGCGTTCCGCTTCGATGCACACTCGGAGGCGACGGAGCCGGCGGGTTTTCCGGGCGATGCACAGATGCAGACGGGAAGTGGGCACGCTTCACGATGCGCCCGCCCAGTCCTTCTTCTGCACCCTAGCAGCATTCGCCAGCCGCTCATCCTTCGTCTTGAACATCGCCATGAACGAGCAGGACCCCCAAGAGGTCACTCCCGAACGGATCAACCGCATCGTGGCGGAAACCTGGCCGGCAGCTCGGTGCGTCTGCGTCGAAGCCGGCCCGGCCCATGCCGTCGCGTCTCTGACCCCAGCCGCGTCCGACCTCCGGCCTGGAGGGTACATCTCCGGCCCTACGCTCTTCGCCACAGCAGACGCGGCGCTCTGGTTTCTGTGCTTCGGCGCCTCGGGGCGCATTGAGCCCTTGGCCCTGACAGCCGACCTCACGATCCGCTTCCTCCGCCCGGCGCAAGGCGACACCGTGTGGGCCCGAGCCGACCTCAACAAGGCCGGAGGCCGCAGCATCGTAGGCACCGTGACCGTGTGGACGGAGTCCTTCGACGCCCCATGTGCCGTGGCACAAGGCACGTACGTCCGGCCACGAAAGGCCTGAGCAGCTCCACTAGGCGCTTCTACCGAACCATGAATGACCACGAAGCTATGGGCAACCGTTTACAAGGCCGCACAGTGCTCTGCATTGGCGGAAGTAGCGGGATGGGGCGCGGCGTAGCCGAGGCCGCTCTCGCCGAAGGCGCTACGGTTATCGTCACCAGCCGTTCGGCCGATAAGGCACGCCGGATAGCTGAGGAATTGGGATGCTCAGGCGAGCAGGTGGACCTCTCGAGCGACGTCAGCGTGCGGCAGCTCTTCAAGCGGGTTGGGCCGGTTACCCACATGATGATCACCGCCGGCGCTGTGGGCCGCTCTGATTTTTTGGACACGCCTCCTGCCGAGGCCCCTCGGTTCATGGAAGGCAAGTTGTGGGGCACGCATCGATGCATTTGGTACGGCCGCGAGGTCTTAGAGCAGCAAGGATCCATCACGCTCATCACGGGAGGCTATGCCCAGTGGGCGACGCCCGATGCGGCTCACGTCCATATGGCCTTCGCCGCCACGGAAGCCCTCGCCCGTGCAACGGCGGTAGCGCTTGCTCCCATCCGCTGCAACGTCATCCGGCCGGGCTTTGTCGATAGTGCCATGTGGGATTTTCTCGAACCGTCCGACAGAAGCGCCCTTCGGGAAAAAGAAAAAACACAGACCCTCACGGGAGCACTCGTCTCCCCGCAGGACATCGGGGACGTGGCGGTCTCCCTGATGACGGCGCGTGCCGTGACCGGGGCCATCGTGCCGGTGGATGGCGGAAGGCATCTCAAGCCCGAGAGCTAGTTGGCCAGGGTGGGTCCTCCTGCGAGGGCGCACCGCTTCACCCTTTGCGAAACCGCAGGCCCGTTGTAGCTTCTCGGGCGCGCCGTGCCGG
>JBCDHV010000594.1:0-2640 GCA_038749615.1 Bacteroidota bacterium | reverse complement strand
CTTGCAGCTCCTCACGGAAACTCTGTTCTTCGACCCTGAGCAGGGTACCGTCGGTAGCGTGAGCCTGATCAGTAACGAAGACGGCCGCGAGCTGTACATGGCCGCCTACGATCCCGACGAAGACCTCTTCATCATCGAAAAGGCCACAGACTGGGACCCGCCGGAGGAGGCTGTCGAAGGCGTCCGCTTCGCCCTGGACGGCGATACCGATACGACCCACGAGACTCCTGAAGACACCGCCTCGGCCCTGCTCGGCTTGGCCAAGGAGCAGAATCTCGAACCGAGCATTGCGTTTTTGCTCGAGGAAATGGAGTAACGAGCCGGCTCAGCTGGGCAGGAAGTACACCACGGTTGCGTCTTTTTCAGCCTTCGCGCGACTGTTCGGATAAGCAACCGATACAGTCATGACCGAACAGCACAAACTCCGCGAAACAGCCGCCCAACTGCGGGCCGGCGTGCGCGCCTTCGTACGGCAGCGAGTACCTGAGCATGAAGTCGACGACGTCGTGCAAGATGTGTTCGTGCGCGTCTACGAAGGCCTCAACGCACTCGACCAACCCAGCCGGCTCGATGCGTGGGTACACACGCTCACCCGCCGCACCGTGGCCGACTTCTACCGGCGGCGCTCCCCCATTCAGAACGACGATGCCGACGAGTTGGACCGGCTCACCGCGCCGGCAGCAACGGACGTGCATGAGGAAGTCCTCGGTTGGATCTGCCCCATGATTCACCTTCTGCCTAATGGGTACCGCGAGGCTGTATGGTGGGCCGATGTGGAGTCGGTGCCGCAGCAGGTGATCGCTGAACGGCTCGGGATCTCGCTCTCTGGAGCTAAATCGCGCGTGCAACGAGGCCGGCGGCAGCTCGCCAAGCTGCTCCACGCGTGTTGCGAGGTCGAGTTCGACAGCAACGGGCACGCCGAAGAATGGCGATTGCGATCCCAGGACTCTCGCCGGCTGGATCGGGAAGAGCCTCAGGTGTGTGGTTGCTCAGAAAAATCGTGCTCTTGAGTGCGTCTTTCGGGGGCTAAACCCGACTGCCAGGGCATACCACACACCATTCCTTCCAACCCGCACTGAACCTACCAGCTATGAAACGGCTCCACGTTGCACTAAACGTTACCGACCTCGAAACGTCCATCCGCTTCTACTCCACCCTTTTCGACACCGAGCCCACCACGCGCAAGCCCGACTACGCCAAGTGGATGCTCGACAACCCCCGCGTCAATTTTGCCATTTCGACCGGCTCCTCGTCGAAAGGGATCGAGCATCTCGGTATCGAAACCGATGATCCGGCAGAGCTCGTCGCGCAGCGGTCGCGGATTGCGGAGGCCGGCTTGGCCTACTTCGACGAGGGCAACACCATCTGCTGCTACCACGAATCGGACAAGCTTTGGGTCAGCGACCCAGAATCCGTCGCCTGGGAAATCTTCCACACCTACGGCACGGCCGAGGTCATGCACGGGCAACCGTCTAGCTGCTGCGAACCGGACTGTTGTTAGTTCATGGTGGGTGGTTGGGCAGTGGGAAAACCGACCCACTAGCCCACCCACCTAGCCTCTCTCCTACATGCGCCAAAGCTGCAGAGCGAGGAAGCCCCAGCCGGCGATGATGAGCGTTCCGCCGATGGGAGTGATGGCACCGAGCCAGGACGTGTCTGTGAGCACCAGGATGTAGAGGCTGCCGCTGAAGACGAGAATGCCGATCAAGAAGAGCCAGGCCGGCAGGGTCCACTTCAGATCGGGAAACACCGAGGCGAGGATCCCGAGAGCGATGAGCGCCAGGGCATGCCACATGTGATAGCGAACGGCCGTTTCGAACGTCTCGACACGCTCTGGGGTGACGATGGAGCGCAGCCCGTGAGCTCCGAACGCGCCGAGGGCTACAGCGAGGCCGGCTAGGATGGTGGCAATCACCAGGAGAACGCGGACCGTCATCGAAGCAGCGTTACGGTACGGGTGGTCGTGCTCGCGCCGGCACGCACAGCGAGGAGGTACGTCGCAGCCGGCAGATCAGCTGCGCGAACGGGGACTTCGTGGATACCTGTGGCGTAGCGGCCCGTAGGCGTAGTCCAGACCACCCGGCCCGTCAAATCGACGAGTGCGATGGCTACATCGGCCGGCTCGGCAAGGGTAAACACGAGCGTGGCGCGGTCTGCGAACGGGTTGGGATAGACCGAGGTGATACGAAGCTGCTCCGGCACGTTGGCGCGCTCATTGGCCACGGCCGTGCCCTCGGTGACTTCGGCATTCGAGGTATAGATGAAGTCTCCGCCGCTCCCTCCGTTGCCGTTGGCGTCGTTGCCGGCCGCGTAGAAGGTGACGGTTCCGGCTCCGACATCAGGGGCGACCCATCGCACGGTCCATTCGTTCTGAGCGGTACCGGCCCGCGTGTGCGTGACGTGGTTGTCTGAGCGGCCGGCCAGTTGCGTCAGGTTGCCATCTGGCAGCCACGTCCCAACGCCTTCCCCGTTGCCGTCCTGCACGGAGACCTGAAAGCCCCACCGTATCCCGCCGCCAACGACGCGCACGTCTATGTCGAGCGTATCGCCAGGGGCATACGCTGCGGGAACGGCCAGCTCGACCCGGCCCGGCCCACTGTTCAGCTCAAACGAGGCGTGGCAGCCTGCCGTTGCGCACGT
>JBCDHV010000593.1:0-2648 GCA_038749615.1 Bacteroidota bacterium | reverse complement strand
TCAATTATCTGGGCGTGCCGGATCTGTTCGACACGTCGGAAGGGCAGAGCGCCATCGGGCCGTACGGGCTGATGGATCCGCTGGGGATTTTTGCCTACAACGGCCTCTTTGCTCCTGAGCCGAGCGCGTGGACCAAGCTGTTTCTTGGCTGGACGGACCCCATCCGTGCCACGTCCGGCGAGACGGTCACGCTACGCGCCGGCGGTGCCCCGCTGCTCGTGCCGGCGAGCGCAACCGAATATTTCCTCGTCGAAGTCCGCCACCGCGACCCAGCCGGCGATGGGCTGCTGCTCGATATCTATCAGAACGGCACGATCGTCCAGCAGCGTGTCACGGACGACACCGAGGACTTCACCCCGACCAACCAGCAGGGTTTTCTCGGCGGGACCGTCGTTGGCGTAGACGACTACGATTGGGCGTTGCCGGGTGGTGTAGATTCCGAAGACGTGCGCCGAACGGGCGGGATGCTCGTGTGGCACATCGACGAGCAGGTGATCGCTGAGCGTCTTGAAGAGAATGCAATCAACGCAGACCCCAGCCGGCGCGGCGTCGACCTCGAAGAAGCCGACAGCGGCCAGGACCTCGGTTTCCCCAATCCCAACCCATTCGGCCCCAGCCTCGACCGAGGCTCGCCGTTCGATTTTTGGTTCGAGGGCAACCCCGCCACCGCGATCACCAACACCGGAGAAGTCCGGCTCTACGCCAACGCGTTCGGCCCGGACACCGTGCCGGCAAGCGAGACGAACGACGGCAGCAACAGCCTCGTCGTGCTCGATGCGTTTTCGGCAGCCGGCGTTGAGATGAGCGTGAGGCTAAACCTGGCCGAGGCTGCAGCCGGCGTCACGCGCGCCATTGACCCGGCACAGACAAACATTTTGCCCCGGCCGTTCGACGGTCCAGGGTTTCTCGCCCGTACGCCCAACGGTATCGTACTCGCCTCGGGTGGAGGACTCGTCGGGCGCTACATCGAGGGTGCGGGGAACGTATTACCACCCGTCCAAGGGTTCGGGAAGCCGGCGCTTGCATCGCGCTCGGTCTTCGTGACGGGCGGCATGCCGTCTGCGCCGGACGAACTGCTCGGCTATTCCATCGACGATCTGCTGGCCGACCGCGTCGCTCCAGGGCAACAGCTCGCCCTTGCCGGCCCTGTGCGCGGCCCTGTTCGAAGCGACGGCAGCCGGCCGATTTACCTCGTCATTCCGCCCGGGGCTGCGCAGATCCCGGGCTTCGACGTAGGCACCACCGACGTGTTTTACTTCGCACAGGGCGGCGGCAGCTGGCTAGCTACGATCTTGAGCCAAGCCGTCGGGTATGAGCTGGAACGCATTACGCCGGGCCGGTCGCGCCGGAATCTGCTGACGTTGCCGCTCGATCCAACGGGCGATGCGCTGGTGGTAGAGAGCAATGGCTTGGCCGGCGTGGCGTACGAGGCGAACGACAACGGTGTGATCACCCGGACAGACCGGGCCGGCCTCGGTCTTGCCCCGGCGTCTGCACGCGTGGAAGCGATCGGCCTTCTCGGTGCCAATGAGCAGCCAGCGTTTATCTTTGCGGATGCCGGCTTCCTACGCGCCTTCGAGACAACGGGGGCCAGTGCAGTAGGCTTCCCGCTCCGCGTTCCGGGTGCGACGCCCGAAAGCGCCGTCCGCGTGGTGCGGTTCGCCGGCGACGATCAGGCCAGCCTGCTCGTCAGCGTGGCCGGCACTGTTCGTGCGATTCCTGAGCGTGCCGGCTTCCCGCTGAGTGCTGGCGGCGAGATCGTCGATGTCCTCGTCGAAGGGCAGCGCGTCTACGCGCTGACTCGGGGTGGGCAGCTGGCCGCGTGGGACGTGCCCGACATCGAGGCGGTCCTTTGGGGACAAGCCTACGGCGATGCACAGAACAGCAGTTACCTATCGGCCGGAGAGATCGGCGAAACTCCTGAACCCGAATCGTCCGATCTTCTGGTGCGAGACGAAACGTACAACTGGCCGAATCCGGTTGGCACAGACGGCCGCACGCAGTTGCGTGTCCAAGTCAGCCAGCCGGCCCGCATCGACATCACCGTTGCGGATCTCGCCGGCTCCATCGTAGACACGTTCACCATCGACCAAGCGCCCGCCGGCATTCCCGTCGAACTCAGCGCAACGTTCCAGGTGGCCAGCGGGGTCTACCTCGTCAGCGTTCAGGCCGAAACCGAAGCCGGCACCACGGACACGGTGGAGTACAAACTGGCCGTCGTGAAATAAGCAGTGCTTGGGAATTATGATTTGGGAATTATGATGTATGAGGAGCAGTGCGGTTTAGCCACCTCGATCAGCTGAGCCTGGTCTCTGGCAGACTCACCCTATCTCACGTGAGCAAAAGCGGATCGAACTACCCTTCATAAATTCCAATTCATAAATCATAAATCACAATTCCCCCAATCGGTCTTCCTTGACTAAACAGCCCTGGTTTGTTAGCCAACCGAGACAACATCGACACCGTTCGCACCGCAGCGCTTTTTCTGGCGCTGGCGATGCTGTGCTCCGTGCCGGCGGCTGCCCAGGTGTCGCCGGCGTTCTACGACTACGTCCGGCCTGATCTGGAGTGGTCGACCATCGAGACGGAGCACTTTCTCGTCCATTATCACACCGATGCCGAGGGGAACGGCGGGATGCGGTCGGCAC
>JBCDHV010000592.1:0-2663 GCA_038749615.1 Bacteroidota bacterium | reverse complement strand
GTGGACCCTGACCGGATCAAAGAACGCTCGGCTCTGGTCGCTGAGATCGTCGAGACCAGGGTAGACGGCCGCCCAGTGACAGAGCAGGATCTGAAGGCGTTGAGCCCCACGGCCGGCGGTCCGCGCTTCCGGTTTGCTACGCTCCAGTACGCTGCTCCCGGAGAACGAGCCTACTCGTACCGGCTGGATGGGGTCGACGACGGCTGGCAAGGGCCCGTCGAGCGGCCTGTGGCGGTGTATCCGAAGTTGCCGGCTGGTGACTACACGTTCCGCGTGCGCCCCGTCTTCGGATCTGAAGTGCAGGAGCGGACCATTCAGTTCAGTGTCTTGGCCCCGGTGTGGCAGCGGCCCTGGTTCCTCGGCCTGAGTGTGCTCCTGCTCGTCGGCATGGGATGGGGGACGAACGCCTTGCTGACTCGGGCAAAGATTCGAGAACTGACAGTACGCCGTACCATTGCCGATACGCTCCACGACAGCCTCGGTGCGAGTCTGAGCGGCTTGGCTGGGCAGGCGAGTGCGCTGTCGTACAGGGCCGAAGCCGGGCTTGCAGCACAGCTTCAGGCCTTCGAGACGGAGGCGCGTGAGCTGTCCGGAGAACTGCGAGATGACATGTGGGTGATCGATGGCGAAAATGACTCGCTCCATTCTCTTTGCCTGCGTGTCCAGCGCATGGCCAGCCGGCTTTTCCCCGCCACACGTATCGTCGTTCACGAAGGGGTAGGGCGAGACGTGCCCATCCGTATGGAGACGCGCCAGCACGTGTTCTACTTCTGCAAGGAAGCCCTGCACAACGCGGTACGGCATGGGCAAGCAGACCGTGTTGAGGTATACGTATCCGTACTGATGGGGCACTCAGTCTCGAGCCGGTCTGCCGAGGTGCGCATCGAAGACGACGGGATAGGGTTTGATCTCGAAACCGTGGAGGCTGGGCGTGGATTGCAGTCGTTCGAGCGCCGGCGCGCAGAGCTGCACGGCGAGCTTCGTATCGCGTCCACGCCTGGGGCTGGGACGGTCCTCACGCTTCAGTTCCCGCTACGCCGCTCCCTGCTCAGCCGGAGGCAAGCCCTCACCAAACGCCTCCGCAGGCTCAACCCATTCCGATGAATCAACCGAACGTGAGAACAAGCCCCGCACCGATGGATGCCGAAGAAAAAACACTGAGGCTGTGGATCGTCGAAGACAACCGCCGCTATATCGCCTCTTTTCAGACGATGGTCGAACATGCTCAGGGCTTCGAGCTAGAGGCTGTGTTCGAGGACTTCGAAACCTTGCGCGAGCAGCTCGCCGGAGCCCCCGGCGACCTACCTGACGTGCTCGTGATGGACATCGGACTGCCAGGGATTAATGGCCTCAAGGGCATCCGAATCCTGCGCGGTTCGTACCCGACGCTTCCTATCGTTGTTCTCACTTTGCAGGACACAGCGGCTAAGCTGTTCGAAGCGCTCCGGGCTGGCGCGTCTGGGTATGTCATCAAAGACACGGCGTCGCCTGAGATGTTCGGTGCGTTTCGGCAGGCTCATCAGGGTGGGATGTACTTTGATGCTAACGTGGCGCACCTAGTGCGGGAGTACTTGACGGTGCCCCGGAATCTGGAAGACGAACTGTCTCACCGAGAGCGTGAAGTCCTAGAACAACTGGTGGTGGGGCAATCGAAGGCGCGCATTGCGGACGCGTTACACCTCAGCCCGTATACCATTGACACCCACATGAGGAACATCTACCGGAAGCTCCAGGCTCAAAATGCAGCAGAGGCTGCGGCAAAGGCTACCCGCATGGGCATCGCGTGGCGCCGGACGACAGACGCCATCCGAAAAATTGCCGGCCGGTGAGTCTGAAAGGCGGCCTCGCTTCCCAGTGGAGCCGCTCTACCCAGTAGCACGCTAGCGAACCCGAGCCATCCCACACAACATGTCTCCACGGAATCCGAACTATGCCGGCAAGGTCCGAGAGGAGTTCGATGCAGCGGCATTCGTCAATGACCTAGGCATCGAGTTGGGCGCGTTTGAGCCCGGGTGGTGTGAGTCCTCTCTACTCCTCCAGCCTCGTCATTTGCAACAAACCGGTATCGTGCATCTGGGTGTTCAGGCAACGCTCGCAGACCACACGGCCGGCGGAGCCGCTGGCACACTCATCGAAGCAGACCAGAAGATGGTGTCGACCAACATCGAACTCCACATGCTTCGCCCGGCGACTGGCACCCGTCTTCACTGCCGCGCCGAGGTCCTGAAGGCGGGCCGGCGGCTCACAGTTGTGGAATCAAGCGTGTACGCGGAGTCGGAGACTGAGCGTGTGCTGACCGCGAAAGCCACCGTCACAATCGCGATCCTCTGACCCTCACTCGGGCGTCCACCACTGCTTCAGGGCTGCGTCAAACGCCCCCGGCTCGTCAAGCGTGACGCTTACCGACGTCGCTTGGCGCTTGATACCGTAGACGCCAAAGGCGGTTACCGGACGTGCGAAGACGACGGTATGTGTAGGCTTGACCAAGGTGACGAAGGTGAGATGCTCGTCTGCCTTTGCATCGGTGGTGCGGTAGGGGTACACACCGGCAATCTGAGCCTTCGGGACTTTCAGGGACGACCGGAAGCCGAACGGGATATGCATCTGGTCTCCTTCGAAGCGAATGGGGCGTCCCCGCAGCGCGCGGGCGTCGGCGGTCAGCC
>JBCDHV010000591.1:0-2672 GCA_038749615.1 Bacteroidota bacterium | reverse complement strand
CCGGACGTACACGGTGTCGTTTACGCTCAATGAGTTGGAGCAGCGGCTGGATGCAGACCGATTCCTCCGCATACACCGCACGTATCTGGTCAACGTCAGTGCGATCCGCGAGCTCGTACCCTGGTTCTCCGGGACGTACCAGGCCAAACTGAGCACGGGCGACGTGCTGCCCATCGCCCGCCGGCGCGTCAAGGCCGTGAAGGCACTGCTACGGACGTGACAACGCCTGGCAAATCGACCGCCGATCCAATCAAGTCGACCGTTCGCCGGATTGCATGAACGTTGATCGGTTCGTCCTCGGGTTCGGATGGCGTTTTCGGCTTCTTGTGAGCACACTTCCTTATTCACCACGTGCTTTTTGAGGTCCAGTCATGGCCCGTACCCTGCGTTCTAGTCTCCTCGCCCTCGTTGTTCTGGCACTGCCGTTCACCGCTCACGCGCAAGACAACACGGGCCGTGTCAGCGGTTCCGTGACCGACGATACCGGCGCGCCGCTGATCGGGGTCAACGTCTCGCTTCAGAACACGACCTACGGTGCGGCGACCGATCTCGAAGGCCGTTTCACCATCGACGCTGTGCCGACCGGCACGTATCAGGTCGCGTTCCGGTATCTCGGGTACGCCTCGTTCATCCAGACCGATGTCGTCGTGCGCTCGGGCCGGACAGCGACGGTCAACGTAACGCTTCAGGAAACGGTCTTGGAAGGCGAAGGCGTGACCGTAACGGCCGGCTACTTCCAACAAAGCGCCACCGAACTAACGAGCGTCGTGAGCTTCTCGAACGAGGAGATCCGCCGCTCGCCCGGTGCCGGCCAGGAGATCGTCCGGGTGATCAACGCGCTGCCGGGTATCGCCTCACGCGGCGAGACGAGCCAGGACATCTTCGTCCGCGGCGGGAGCCCCATCGAGAACGGCTACTACATCGACAACATCTTCATCCCGAACGCCCAACACTTCTCGACCGGCTCCGGCTCGTCGTTTGGCCCGACTGGGCTCATCAACACCGAGTTTGTCGAGGACATCGACGTGTTTACCGGCGGCTTCTCCGCTGCGTATGGCGACCGGCTGTCGTCGATTTCGTCAATCGCCTACCGCGAGGGCAATGCGGACGGGTTCGCCGGCTCCGTCGGGCTCAACTTCTCGGGAGGATCGGCCATTTTTGAGGGGCCGATGGCCGGCGGGAGAGGCTCGTGGTTCGTCTCGGGCCGGCGCAGCTATCTGGACCTGATTGCCGATGCCATCGATGCAGGCGGCGCGCCTGCCTTCAGCGATCTCCAGGGTAAGGCCACCTTCAAGCCCAACGCCAGCAACACGATCTCGGTGCTCAGTCTGTTCGGCCAGAGCCGGTTCCAACAAACCGCCGACGACGCCATCGATGCCGGCGACAACACGTTCATCGACGTCCAAAACTGGCAAAACACGACGGGCCTCACGTGGCGCTCGCTCTGGGCCGGCGATGGGTTTTCGGTCACCTCGATCTCAGCCTCGGCCAGCAACCGGGATCTCGTCTCCCGCTTTGCCGAAGACGACGTGCGAGACCTCGAAGAGAACGTCGAGAATCGCTACGTCAACCTGCGCAACGTCAACTATGCCTCGTTTTCGCAAGCATTCAAAGTCGAATTCGGGTTGGACGTGCAGCACCGGCGCTCGACGGTTGGCCTCGTCCGGGACGACTATGTCGATCCTACCGGCGCGCCGCAAGCCGGCTTCGATGTGGACCGCAGTCTCGATGATACCGGCATCGGCGCGTTCGTCAGCACGGTGACCCGGCCGCTGCCTCAGCTGCAAGCGACGCTCGGCCTGCGGGTCGAAGGCGCGACGCTGAACGAGCAGGTGTACCTCTCGCCACGCATCGCCCTGGCCTACGATCTGACGAGCCGGCTCCAACTGAGCGCCAGTGTGGGCGAGTTCCGGCAGTCGGTGCCGCTGTATTTCACGTCGCAGAACGCCGGCAACACGTCGCTCGACCAGATGCGCGCGCGCCACGCGATTGCGGGCATCAGCTACCTCCTGACGCCTGACACGCGCCTTTCCGTCGAGGTCTACGACAAGCAGTACACGGACATGCCGCAGATCGCTTCGACCAACACACTGGCCGACCCAACGTTCGTGCTCGATGGCCGGGGCGATTTCTCGGGAGCGCTCACCAGCGATGGCGAGGCCACGGCACGCGGGTTTGACATCTTGCTGCAGAAAAAGATGGCGCAGAACCTCTACGGGCTCGCCAGCGTGTCGTTTTTCCGTGCGCAGTACACGGATCCGTCGGGCCAGGAGCGCCCCCGCACGTTCGACACGCAGACGCTGTTCACGGTCATCGGCGGCTACAAGCCGAATGACAAGTGGGAAGTCAGCGCGCGCTGGAGCTACAGCGGAGGCCGGCCCGTCACGCCGCTTGATCCCATCGCCTCGGCCGCCCAGGGCGACGAAGTCTTCGATGTCTCGCAGTTCCACGGCGAGCGCCTGCCGGCCTACCACTCCCTCTTCCTCCGGGTGGACCGCCGGTACAATTTCGCGCAGACCAACTTGGTCGCGTTCTTCAGCCTCTGGAATGCCTACAACCGGGCCAACGTAGAAGAGCGCTTCTGGAACGCCACCGACGAACGCATCGACGATGCGAACTTGTTTTCCCTGCTCCCCGTTGCCGGCGTGGTGTTCGAGTTTTAGGTGGGCTGG
>JBCDHV010000590.1:0-2684 GCA_038749615.1 Bacteroidota bacterium | reverse complement strand
CCGCACGCCGGCTCCGTTGAACCCTTGCTCCAACGGCTCGATGGCGTTCATGAGCGCAAGTTGCGTCTCCGACTCGCCGTAGTCGAGCGCAAGCGGGCCGGCGGCCGGCAGTGGCGTAAAGACCGCCTCCACCACATCAACGGCAGCCGGATCGCTCACCCCAACGGGGCGCGTCGATTGCACGAAAGGCAACGTCTCGACCGCCGCGCGTTCGGCCGGCGTCATCCAGGCACTGGCAGCGTTCAGCCACCGGCTCGTCCGGACGGGCTCCACCCCGAGGGTGCGCAGCGCCGTGAGATACCGCTCGGCCACAGGTGCATCGTCGTAGCTATCGATCTCGCCGCCACGTAGGGCGCGCCGTTCGAGCGCCTCGGGGGTAAGTACGCCAGCCTCGGCTTGCGTCGCGCCGGCCTTGTCCGCAAAAAACACCCAGTGTTTGGTGGACTGCGCCTTGGCGGGGGTTATGAAGAGTATCGCAAGGAGGAGGACAGCTGCCTTGCGTGCCAAGGGGCTAAGAGGCTTTGGGTCTGAGTGTGTTGGCATGAGGAAACGCACGAACAGAAGACGTAGGAATCAATGAATGGACTGAGGGGCGACTCTAACTGGAGCGACTCTAAGTGGGGACACGGCGCAAACCAGACCTCTGCCCCTCAGCTCCTGTGCACCTCGCGCGGCCTACGCTCGCCGGCCCCTGAGCACGGCTGCGTCGAACGCACCGGGAAGCAGGCTAGACGGCCGAACGAGGTCGGGTGGGAGGTCATCGCCGCGGTAGATGTATATCGGAAGATCGGGATCGTGTTCGACTAGAACTTGGCGGCACGCACCACAGGGAGTACCAGTGGGATCTTTGGGGCACGTAAGAAACATCTGGTTAAACTCGGTGATCCCGTACGAGCGGGCCGTCCCGAGGGCATTTCGCTCTGCACAGAGCCCGAAGAGCCACTCCGGATGCTCGACGTTTACGCCTGGTATGGCACCAGCAGCCGTCTCGAGAATGGCACCAACGGGGAAGTCCGAGTTTGGAACATACGCCCGGTGCGCGATCTCGTCCGCCTGCCGAAGCCCACCATCGACCGAAACAGCCTTCGGCCCGCCGAGGAAAGGCGACACCGGCTGTGTAGGTTCAGGGAGCGCACCAGGCTGGGCAAGCGTGTAGGCATCTCGCTCGGCGAGATCGAGACCGAACCCGCCCAGCACAAGCTTCTCGAACACTCCGACGGGCCGGCTCGTCACCAAGGCCACGATGTCCGTCCGCTCAAGCGCCACAGCCGTCGTGTAGGCATTGAGCACAGCCGGGATCAGCAGCGGAAACGTCACGTTCTCGACGCGCACACCGGGGATGTACTGCCCGTCCGAGAGCAGCAGGACCGCCGCCGCCGGCGTCTCACTGAACGGTGCGTAGGCCCGGGGTTCAAACGACGCGGCGAGTTGACGCATGTGGTATCGCAAAAGGACAGATCGGAAATAGCAGGACACCCCGAAACGCCGCCCAACGGGATTGGTTTTCGCCTCATTCAGGCGAACCGCTCAGACGGAGAGGGCAAAGAGTGCCCGGCGGATAGGTGAGATGGCGCGGTACGGATTCGTGAGGTCTCTACTACCGGCAAGCCGGCGAATGCGTACTTTGGGCGTTGATTTGGGGACGTGGTGAAATTGGTAAACACGTCGGACTTAAAATCCGGTGGCGCGGGAGCGCCTTGCGGGTTCGATTCCCGCCGTCCCTACTGTTTGTGTGGAGAGGGAGAGAGGTGCCAGGGGGAGGTGTGGGTCGGCTCGCTGCGCTCGGGTGTGGAGCCGTGGAGCGAGCATGGATGGCAACTCCGTGCTCTTAGCACTATCTTGCATCGGGTATACATCTCTCACCATCGCACGCTCGTCTATCGCCTGACCGATACGTAACTGCCGGCTTTGCTCACCACACGCGTTCCGTTGAAGCCGGCGTCCCGTTCACAGTAGCACGTCACCTGTGGCGTATCGGCGATGACGGATCAACGCAAACCCTGGCTGCGTGTAGCTGCACTCGTGGCGCTCGCACTCGTGGTCTCTGTCCAGGCCCAGCCGGCAGACGAACCCGACACCTTCCACTTCAGCCTCGGTGCCACGGCCGGCCAGCTTGGCTACAACGTGGAATCGATCTACCCGCCAGGAATATCGATCGGATTCAGCGGCCGGCATCACCTGGGGCGAGGCCGCTCGTATTCAGTGCATGCTCGGTATGCGGCACCAGCGTTCCGTGAGGACATCGAGGTGTACAGCGACTATCCGCCCCGGACGCTCATCCAGAATCCAGGCCGGCTGCACCGGGCCGAAATCGAGGGGCGCGGCATGGCAGCCTTCACGCTGCGTGGCCGACCGGTCTCAGAACGAACCGTGTCCTTTTTCGCCGGTGCCGGCCTCGCCCACACGCTCCGCGTCGATCCTGTCTTCGCAACAGGGCGTCAAGCCGGCCGGATTACGTCGCAGGGCACCGTCAGACGGGGCAAGGGCCACACCTTTCAACCATTTGCGTCGGCAGGCCTTTCCGTTCCCGTTGTGCCTCGTCTCTTGGATCTAGAACTGGGAGCCAGTCTGGACTTCCGCTCGTCGTCTCCGTACAAATCGGATGCCCTGCGCACGCTCTTCGTCCGTGCCACTACCACACTCTAGACTATGTACTTGCGCTTCGTCTTCGTGTGTGTGCTCTT
>JBCDHV010000589.1:0-2690 GCA_038749615.1 Bacteroidota bacterium | reverse complement strand
GAGTCCGTCCGTCCGCTCGTCATCGGTATGGCCGGCGGGTCTGGCTCGGGGAAGAGCACGGTGCAGCGCAAGATCTTGGGAGCCTTCGGCCCAGACCAAATTTCGCTGCTCGACCATGACTCCTACTACCGCGACCTCTCGCACCTGCCACCCGAGAAACGCGCCGGCTTCAACTTCGACCACCCGGACGCGCTCGAAACCGAGCTGATGGTCCGGCACCTCGACGCGCTGATCCGAGGATTCCCCATCGAGAAGCCGACGTACGATTTTGCCGCGCACGCTCGGAAAGAGGAGACCGAGACGGTCCATCCGCGCCGCGTCATCATGGTCGAAGGCATTCTCGTACTCGCGGAAGAAGAGCTGCGCGAACGCATGGACATCCGCATCTTCGTCGACGCTCCGGATGACATCCGGCTCATGCGCCGCATCCGCCGTGATCTTCAGGAGCGGGGCCGCAGCATCGACTCCATCCTGAAGCAGTACCAGGAATTCGTCCGCCCGATGCACATCGAGTTCGTCGAACCGTCCAAGCGCACGGCCGACATCATCATTCCGCGCGGCGGGAAAAACCGCGTCGCGCTCGAGATGGTCTTGGCGCGCATCAATCACCTCCTCGCCGGCTCTGCCCCGCTGCTTGATTGGGACGGGGTGTGACGTGGACGTGTTGGGGTGTAGGTGCGTGGAGGGGTGCACACCGCTAGGCCAGCAGCGCGCGTACGCCGTGGAGGACGAGGTGAGGTTCGTGGGCGTCGAAGCGGGAGATGTGGCGCGTGAGGAGCGGGGCGTCGCCGCCGGTGGCGATGATGAAGGCATGACCACCCAACCGGTCGTCTAGCCGGCGGACGAGGCCGGCAACGCCGTCGACGAACGTGGTGACGCTACCAGCCTGGAGGGCCTTCTTGGTCGTTTGCCCAATGAGGCGTCTCGGTAGCTTGGCCGGCACCTCGGGCAACTGCGCGGTCCCTCGCTTCAGTGCCGAAAGACCCAAGCGCAACCCAGGCGAAATAGTCCCGCCTTCGTATATGGCTCGGCCATCTTGAAGCCGCACCACCTCGACGTTCACCGCCGTCCCGGCATCGACGACTACGAGTGGCTGGCCCTGTGCGCTGAATCTCGCCCAGGCGCCGGCCGCACCAGCCAACCGGTCGAGCCCAAGGGTGTGCGGCGTCTGATAGGCAATCTCGAACGGGAGCGCACGGTCTACGGAAACGACTTCCGGGAGCACCATGAACTCCTGCCGGAGCGCGGCCGTGAGCGTCCGTGTCAGTGCCGGCACGACGGACGATAGGCCGATGTAGGCTGGGGTCTGGCCATCCAACCGGCTGCGAAGGCTGTACCGATACGCCGGCACCGAGGCCGTCGCGTCTGCCTCTAGCCGGAATGTCCCCGTCAGCTCTGAGCCGTCGAACAGGCCGGCCTTCACGGACGAATTGCCGATGTCGAGTGCTAGGAACATGAGAGACACGTTGTACCGGGAAAAGAACACCAGGGAAAGACCACCAACGCACCGTCCCGAAAACGCACTCTCCCGAATTGGGCACGTGGCGTGACGCTAGTTGGTGTACAGCGCCCGGATTTTGCGGTCGGTTTCGCGGATGACACCTCGGATGCGAAGCGCGCCGGCTGCTTTGCGCCGGTTGTCCCGCTCGCGCCGGTAGCGCACCACGTACCCGCTGCAATCACGCACGGTGCGAAACAGGATTTCGAACACACGGCGGATGATGACCGGGTTCGCATCCAGTATCGTCGCAGCTTGCAGGGCTGCGGAACGGCCGGCATCCAGCAGTTCGGCGTCGATGTGGAGGTATCGTTCCATGAGGGCTCCAGACTCTTCATCGAGCCGGCAGGCCTCGGCCAGGGACAGGCAGACGGCAAGATGGCTCCAGAGGTCGTTCAAGACGTGGGCGACGTGCTCAGCCTGCCGGCGCGAGGGATACTCGGCCAGCCGCAACGCTTCGATGCGCGACCGCTCATGGAGAGGGGCCTCGCCCCAGACTTCGTAGAGCCCGCGCGTGCGTGTTCGAACCGTCCATGGCTGACGGTTCGGCAATTGTGGGGTAACGGACGGCATGACCGCACCGAGACGAGTAAGTGGTGACGGAGCTTGGGGAATTCGGAACCACGCACCACGGCAGCCATCCGCGGCAAAAGGGGGTGTGCCTCCAAATGTGTGCTCTCCTGAAACTGTGCCTCAAACGCCTCTCAGCGTTCGGATGGCGAAGATACGCGCCCGGCAGATGAGGGGCAATGGGGCGTTCGCTTCGCTCACGTGGCGAGTAGACGGGTAGCAGGTAGCGGGGGGGTGTCTTTTGGTGCGAAGTAGCGAGCCGAGAGTCACCTGCCACGCGCTGCTTCTCTACTCATCACGCGAACGCAGTGAGCCAACTCATTACCCGCCACTCGTCCACTCGCTACGTGAACGCAGTGAACCCGAAACATCCCCGGCGTAGAAGGTTCTTGGGGTGCCATCGACGTCCAGAAGGAGGCCGCCTGAGGGGGCGATGCCGAGGAGTTCGCCTTCGATGGCCGTGCCCGCGCCTGTGTGTAGGGTGACGCGCTCGCCGAGGCTGGCGAGCCGGACTCTGTAGGCCTGGTTGAAGGCCTCAAAGGATTGCTCGGGAAGGGCGGCCAGCTGGGTCCGGAGCCGGTGGCTCAGCGCGTGGAGCACGTTGTTCCGGTCGAACGTAACG
>JBCDHV010000588.1:0-2701 GCA_038749615.1 Bacteroidota bacterium | reverse complement strand
GTGACGTGCGGAATGCCGGCTTCGTCGAATAGGTTGCCGGTGCGGGTAAAGCCGAGGCTGGTGTAGAGGGCTTCGAGGTGAGCCTGGGCGTGGAGCTTCTGATCCGGATAGCCGGCATCCGAGGCCCGCTCCGACACGGCCCGGATGAGTGGGCGCGACAAGCCACGGCCCCGGAACGGCTGGAGCAGCGCAAACCGTTCGAGTTTTGCCACTGGGCCGTCCGCCGTTTCCACGGCGCGCCACCGCGCCGTCCCCGCCGTCTCCCCGTCGATGCGCAGCAGGACGTGCTCCGCCGTCTCATCGAACGCGTCCCATTCCTCCTCAGGTGGGCATGCCTGCTCCTCCACAAACACGACCTGCCGGATCTGTCTGGCCTCTGCCCAGTCGGGGTGAGGCAGCCGAAAGTGGTGGAAGGTCATGGGTTAGTGTTTAGTTTTTAGGGTTTGGTGTTTAGCGCTGACTGAGCCGGCAGTCAGGAAGAAGAGCACTGCGGTCGGGGAGGTCTCTGCCTCGCAGGTTCGGCGAATCTCTAAAACGAGATCTAAACACTGAACTTCACCAAATACTCGTGCGCAGCACGCTAAATCCTGGTCGCTGCATCCCCGTACCCGGTCATCTCCACGTAGCCCCGGCCGGCGACGGGTTGGCCGTTGTGGGTGCCGGTGATGGTGACGCTGCCTTCCCAGTAGCGGACGGAGACGTCGAGTTCTTGGTCGGCGACGGTGGGGGTGATGACGAGGTCGAGGTTGTCGGTTGGTGCGCTCAAGGTCCAGCCGGCTGGGTAGGTGCCGCCGTCGGGGCTGGTCCAGGTGTCGGTGACGGTGAGCGTGACGTCGTCTAGGGTGAGCGTGGTGCGTTGGCCGGCTTCATCGACCACCACGCCGTTGGTGAAGCGGCTCGGGGAGCCGTCTGATTCGCGGAGTTGGTAGTACATCAAGTCGGACCCGTCATCGAGTTGCAAGGCAAACCAGTCCCACCCGACTTGTCCTTCGTCCAGGGCGCTCGTGCTCCATTCTCGGTCCATCCAGCTAAGCCCCGAGACCTCGACCGTTTCGCCCTCGACGGTCATGGTGCCCTCGGTAGCGAGGCGGGTATAGGAGAAATAGTACGATGCATTGCCGACGCCGGCTCCTTTCGGATCGAGGCCACGTTCGCCCTGGAGCGTCATCGGTTTGGCAGGCGTCAACGTCAAGTCTAAGCCGGTGCCTTCGTCGTATGCTCGGACGCGCATGGGGAGCTGCGCCGGGTCATCGACGGGGCCGGCAGCTTCGGCCGACCAGTCTTCGAGCCAGACGCGGAAGGGCTCTGGCTGCGCACCTGCAAGGCCGGCACTCGCCCGGCTGAAACGCTCATAGGCGTAGAATGCATCACCATCGATGTCCGTGAGGGCGAAGTGGCCCATGAAGAGCTGGTTGGTGGTCCAGTCGGAATCAGTCGAGCCCAGGCCGGCGGTGTCGGTCGGCGGCGTCAGCGCGCTGCGAAACAGCGTGAACTGGTAGCCATAGCGCCGGCCCTCGGTACTGGTGACGTTGCCGGTGTAGTACCACCACTCCGTTTTGTAGCCCGGGTGCGCCCCGTGATCATCCGGAAACACAAAGTCGCGCACCTCGATGGCCCGGTTGTAGCCGGTCGTGTCCCCGCCCATCGCCTCGGCCACGGCGAGGCTCGCGGAGACCTGGGGTTCTGGGGAGTGGCAGGCGGTGAGCATCGTCAGCGCTAGCAAGAGAGCGAGGAGGTAAGGATGTGGCAGATGTTGCAAGGTAGCTGTGTGGCAGGGTGAGTATGGCAGGTGTTGCACGGTGGCAGGGGGGGTATGGCACGTGTGGCAAAGTGGCTAGGTGGCAAAGTTGGTGTAGGTGGTGCCAAGCCACATTGCCACACGTGCCACTCTGCAACAGTACCCCTCTCACTCATCCCGAAGCGCCAACGCCGGATTCGCTCGGGCCATTTTCCACGCGGGGAAGAGGCCGGCGAGCAAGGCGGCGATGAGGCCGAGGAGCAGCGCTTGAATCAGGAGGTTGGGGTCGACGTTGAACTGGAGCGTCCAGCCGAAGCTGCGTTTGTTAATGACGAACGTGAGCACGTAGGCCAGGACTAGCCCGAGCGGAATCGACAGCAGGCCGGCGGCGAGCCCGAGCAAGCCGGTTTGCATGGTCACGTAGCGCCACAACTCGGAAGGCGTGAGGCCGGTGGCTCGCAAGACGGCCAACTCGCGGCTGCGTTCTAGTGCGAGGGCCATTAGCGCGCTCAGCACGCCGATGAACGCCACGAGGACCGCTAGCAGCCGGAGCACGCTCGTAATCGTAAACGTGCGGTCGAAGATTTCCATCGAGGCGTCGCGGAGCGACCGGTTGCTGCGCACGATCAACGCCTGCTCAGTGCCGGCGGCTTGCCGCAAGGTTTCGCTCAAATCTTCTGGGCTCACGTCAGGGTCGGTGTAGAAGGCAAGGCCCGAGAAGCCTCGGTCATCGAACAGGCGCTCGTAGGCGATACGCGTGGTCATGATCAGGCCGATGTCGGAGCCGTAATCGAAGAACACGCCGGCAATCCGAAAGCGGTATGGCCCTCGGTCGGTCTGGATCGTGAGGGAGTCGCCGGACGCGAGGCCGTAGCGGTAGGCGTAGGGTTCAGAGATGATGACGGCCTCGCCACGGTCGAGGGCTGGCCATACGAGATCGGGGTCGTCGCCAGACTTGAACGG
>JBCDHV010000587.1:0-2702 GCA_038749615.1 Bacteroidota bacterium | reverse complement strand
CGGCCCGAGAATGGGCGCGGACCAGTCGGTGGGGTACGTTGCGCCCCACCAACCGCCAGCTGCTTTGTAGGCGTCGGTGAAGCCTTGGCTGAGGTGACGGTACGTCCAGCTGTTCGGCGTGCTGTTGAAGTCACCGCTGAGGATCACCGGGTCCGCCTCGGCTTCAATCAACCCACGCAGGTGCCGGGCCTGCTCAGACCGGTACCGGAAGGCATGGCGGGCCATGCGCAAGAACGGCTTCCAGAAATCGAAGTTTAGGTACTGGATCTGCTCTTCTTCCCAGGGCTTGTCGGTGCCAAAGGTCAACAGATGCACGTTGTAGTGCACGAAGCGCCGGCCGTCCTGCTCGTAGACGGTTCGAAGACCGAAAATGTGGTCGCCCTCGTCGATGTTCGGGTTTGGCCAGGACAGGTGCTCTTGCTCGACGACTGCCAGCCCTCGGCTCAGCGCAGGCACCTCCCAGCGGTACCAGTTTTTGTCTGGCGGTCCTTGCCGGGGCGGCTGCATCGTGTACCCGTCCGCAATGAGCGGGTCGAAGCGGTGAAACCCGCGGAGTGCATTCGGAGCCGCCTTGGACACCCAGATTGCACTCTCTTGAATGCCGAACAGGTCGGGCTGCCACGCATCGGCCAGCCGGCGCATCCGATCTCCGGTTTCCTCGTTGTCGTTCCAGCGCGGCGTGTTGAACGTCATCACGCGGAGGCCATCAGGCGCGCCCGTAGGAAGCGGATCCACCGCAGAGCCGAACCCGCCGCTGCGGACAAACAGCGCCAGGAGCAAGGCCAGATGTACCGCCAATCCTTTCCAGCGCCGAGCCAGCAGCAAGACGAGGGCAAAGGGCATGAGTGCGAAGGCCCACACGTTTTGCCCAATCGCTAGCGTAGATCCCACCCAATACCATGAGGGATCGAGATAGGCCGCCAAAAAGCCGGCGGTAAACACCCCGACTGCCAGCAGGTCGAGCGCGTAAAACGGGCCCCAGAATGCCCATTTCAGAGCCGTTCTAACGGGGCTGTGGTGCACTGCTTCGTCAGCCCGCTTCTCAGACACCGAGACCGACTTAGACTGCATCGGGGAAGGCCGTTCAAGCGATTAGATTCCGGACGTTCAGTCCTTGCTTGCCTCGTAAAGGATCCGCTTTTCCTCGTCGCTCAGCCCCTCGTATCCAACCTCGCTGATTTTGTCGAGGATGCGGTCGATCTGATCCTGACTGCCGGCGACGGTGGTGGTCGTCGGTGTGTCGACAGCGCGGGGGCGCGTCCGGCGCGGCTTGGACGATTTCTCGCTGGTGTTCTTTTCCAGCAACGACTCGAGGCGTTCCAGCACCGACGGACCGCCACTCGATGCCTTCGGGGAACTCCGGCGCTCTGAGCTCGACGAGCCTTCGAATAGGCCTTGGTGGTAGACGCGGGCGAACATGAACCCAGTGATGGCACCGCCGAAATGAGCAGCCACAGCCGTGCTGCCGCCGAGCCCGAAGAGAATGTCGAGTGCCAACAGACCGAGCACGACCCACTTGAGTGGCACGACGCCGATGAACAGGAGCGCGATGCTCTTGTTCGGATTCAGCGTAGCCGCGCAGGCCATGATCCCGAATACAGAGGCCGACGCCCCGTGTACGATGGTGCCTGGCTGCATCCCAAAGACGCCATAAATGACCACGCAAACCGCGCCGGCAACCGAACCCGTGATGAGGTAGAGCCGCCAGAAGTTTTTCGTCCCGTACAGTTCCTCGTAGTCCTGGCCAATCCAGATCATCCATGCCATGTTGAACAGGATGTGGATCAGCCCCCAGAACCCGAGGCCCAGGTGAATGAAGTTGTACGAGACCACCTGCCACGGCTTGAGCAGCGCGTCCGGGACGGCCGCCGTCAGGGCGAGCCAATCCGTGTAGAGAATCGCAACGGCCTCGATCTTCAGCAGTCCACCGAGCAGCAGCCACGCCGCGTAGAGCGCCACGTTGATACCCAGGATGGTCCGAATGGCCGGCGGCTTGTTGTTGTACCACCGCCGTAGCCGAGTAAACAGGTCTTCGTTCATGTCTCCCAATCAGGGCTAGATGCGGGAATGCGATGGGTTAGGTCTGCATCGGGGAGGGCCAGTGTGTACGGAGGAGACGTTTCTAGGTTCGCGTGCGAATCTAGAAACGGTAGCAGGTGGCAAGTAGCAGGTGGCTCCGCGCCCGTGGTTGTGCAGGCCATCACGCGACGCAACGTCACCCGCCACCCGTTCACTCGCTACGCGAAGCAAAAGCCACCTGCTACTTGCTACCCGTCCACTGGCCACGCGAACGCCGTGAACGCCGCCACCACCAGAGCACAGCGCCGCCGGCTACCATGCCGCCGAGGTGGGCAAAGTGGGCCACTTGTGGCATCAAGTTCGTCACGCCGGCGAAGAGCTCGAATAGACCGTAAAACAGCACGAAGTACTTCGCCTTGACCGGCAAGATGAAGTAGATGTAGATCTCCGCGTTCGGGAAGAGTACCCCGAAGGCAAGTAGGATCCCGAAGACCGCACCGGAGGCCCCAACGGTCGGGTAAAACGCGCCGCTCAATCCGGTTACCACCAGCTGCGCGATGCCGGCCCCCACCAGGCAGATGAAATAGAACTGGAGAAAGCGCTTGGTGCCCCAGCGCAGTTCCAGGTTGACACCAAACATCCAGACGGCAAACATGTTGAAGATCAAGTGCCAGAGGTCTCCG
>JBCDHV010000586.1:0-2704 GCA_038749615.1 Bacteroidota bacterium | reverse complement strand
GGAGCCGGCGGTTGCAGGGCCTTGAAATCGTAATCGGCCACGTTGTCTGGTACGCAGCCGGCCAAGACAAGCAGGGAGGCGAGGAGCGTACATCTGTACACGCTGGAGCGCATGGAGGTCATACGTTAATCTGAGAAATAGTCTACCTCGACGGCCTCGTCGTCCAGGGTCTGGAGGAAGCGGATCAAGTCGGCTTGGTCCTCGGCTGACAAGGCGAGCGGCCGAATGCGGGCATCTTGCCCCGCGCCCCCATCGCCGCCGGCCACGTAGTAGCCGACGACTTCTTTCAGGGAAAAGAACCGGCCATCGTGGAAGTACGGAGCGGTACGGGCGAGGCCGCGCAGGCTCGGAATCCGGAAGACGCCGCGGTCGGCCGGATCGTGCGTGATGCGTTGCCGGCCTGGATCTTCGTCTGTGACCGACACGCCGTTGTTGGCGAAGCCTTCCGTCGTGAGCAACGGGCCGGCGTGGCACGAGCTGCAGTGCGTCTCGAAGAGCGCGAGGCCCCGCTGTTCGGGTGCTGTCAGCGCGTTCCGTTCGCCGGCGCGGTAGCGGTCGAGCCGGATAGGCGCGCTGACGAGGGTACGCTGGTACGCAGCCAGCGCGTAAGACAACGTCCGCACGCTCGGTGCCTCGCCATCGAACGCACTGGCGAAGAGGGCGGGGTAGTCGGGGTGTTCGCTGAGCCGGCGGAGGGCTTCGTCGATGGGCAGGTTCATCTCGTTCTCGTCTTCCAACGGGACGAGGGCCTGGCTTTCGAGGAAAAGCGCCCCGCCATCCCAGAACAGCGAGGTCCGGTAGGCCGTGTTCAGCAAGCTCGGCGCGTTGCGCAACCCGACCCGCCCCTGGATGCCTATGCTGCGCCGCGTCAAATCGGCGAACGCCCGTTCTGGGAGGTGGCAGGACCCACAGGAAATGGTCTGGTTGCCCGAGAGAATCGGGTCGAAGAACAGCCGTTCGCCCAGCCGGATGCGCTCGGCGAGGGCTGGGTTCTGGGGAGGCACCGGGAGTTCACCGAAGCCTTCGGGTATGGGCACATGGACCCCAGCCGGCGCCGGATCAGGCCCGTAGAGGTCGCATCCGCCCAGAACGAACGCAACGAGGAGTGCGAGAGTGAATCGCATAAGACGGCGTACCGGTGTGGCCTGGCCGTCCGAAGGGTGAAGCAACGGTTACGCGTGCTAGCGGATGCCCCACGGATGGCCAGGCCGCACGGGTGATCAGTTGCCGTGGACGCCGTGCAGCATGAAGGCGTCCGCCACGTTTGCCTTCACGGTCTGCACGATCTCGCCGCAATCGCCCGTCATGCAGAAGCGGTTGAACGGCTCGTTGTAGTCGACGCCTTCGAGGAACGTGGCGTAGTCGACTTGAACGTGCAGCATCTGCATGTCGCCCGTTTCGAGCGTAAAGGGTGTGTTCAGCTCGACCGGCATGGCGTTCGGGGTGCCGCCCAGGTGGAGCCGCCACATGCCGGACGCTGGATCGCGGGGGTCCGGCGTGCCGTCGCCGTCGACATCGCGGGCATCCGGCGCGCCGTCGCCGTTGACGTCGAGCCGGCCGTCGAGGCGCAGGAAGACGTAGCCGGCATTCCAGTTCCAGTGCATCGAGGGCGATTGCGGGGCAAGCGGGTGATCGGCCGGGGCGTCTTCGGGCGCAATCCGGTTATCGAGGCCGGTCACGCCAAGGGTGAACCGGAGACCGCTGTACTCGCCCGCCGGCACTTCGCCGAGCGTGAGCCGCGTGCGGCCTTCGTCGCTTTTCGCGTAGACGAAGCGGTCGTTGACGGTGTGTTGGACCTCGGTACCGTCCTCTTGCCGAGCGCGAACGGTGATCGATTCACCGGTGAAATCGACTTCCGACCCGTCGGTGCGGATGAGGGTGACGCCGGAAAGCAGGAGGCGCGTGGTTTCGAGCACGCCGGCTCGGTCTTGGTACTCGATGGTTTGGTTCGCCTGGAGGGCCTCGCCGGCGAAGAGCGGTTCGAGGTCGAGCGAGACCATCACGGCATCCTCGGTGGGATCATCGGCCTCGCACCCCGTGAGAATGAAGAGGCCGGCGAGTAGGGTAAGGGAAAGCAGAGCTTGGGGTATACGTAGCGTAGACATAGGAGTGCAATCGGAGA
The DNA here is from genome assembly GCA_038749615.1 of Bacteroidota bacterium. Taxonomy (GTDB): domain Bacteria; phylum Bacteroidota; class Rhodothermia; order Rhodothermales; family DATKEJ01; genus JBCDHV01. Next base: position 582 of record JBCDHV010000586.1, on the reverse strand, counting down.
CGTGAACGTCGTAGAAGAGACAGCTGTAGAAAAGCCAGTCGTAGCAAAGAGAGCGGAATGGTTCACGCGCAAAGCGACAGGAAACGACGGCAGACGCGCCGATCCCTACAGATCACACCGCATGCCTATCGTCTGGGGCCGTACCCCAGGACTGGTCCATTCCGTGAAAGCAGAAGTAGCCGCTACGCACGGGGCGGGCGGAACCTGTCGTCTGGAAGAAGGACGCCCGTGTCCACGAGCGGAGGGGCCGTCCAGGAAGGGAGAGGGGAGGGGATTTCGAGCAAGAGCCCCGCTTCGGGGATCATCGCCTGGACTGAGAACGCAATCTCAAGCGGTGGTGGCGCCTCAGGCGCATGCTCGTGGTGATGCTCCATGCGGTCGTGCAGGAAGCACGTGCCATCGCAGTTCAGCTCTGGCCGGTCCTTGTTGACACAGAGCACCTCAGCGATGTAGTCCTGCCGAAGCAGAAACATGCCTTGGATCACCAGAAACCCCTGCGTACTCACGATCAGCGCGAGAACGATCACCATCCGGGCCGTATGACGGAAGATCGACAAAGGAGGGGGTACGGGTGAAAAGGCG
>JBCDHV010000585.1:0-2707 GCA_038749615.1 Bacteroidota bacterium | reverse complement strand
TACGGACAAAATCCGCCGGCTCCGTAGTATGCTCGATGCTGCCGGCTCCTCAGCGTGGCTCCAGGTAGACGGCGGGGTGAAGCCCTCGAACGCTCGCGAAATCGTGGAGGCCGGCGCCACGAGCCTCGTCGCTGGAAGCGCTGTCTTCAACGGGGATGTCGTGCAAAATATCGCGGCTCTTCGTCATGCGATGACGGAGGCCGGTGTTTAGGTTGTGCTGACAAATGCAGAGTTCACTTGACCTCTCAGCGCAGCCAGACCATCGCCGAGACGAAGTGCAGCATTGCCAGGTAGTTGCGCGCCGTCTTCTCGTAGCGCGTGGCCAACCGACGGTAGTGCTTGATGCGCCCGAAGAAACGCTCGACCTTGTTGCGCTCCCGGTACAACTCCACGTCGTGCGCCCGTGGCTGCCTCCGGTTGGCCCGACTTGGGATCACCGCTTCGGCCGCTAGCGCCTCGATCTGCTCGATCAGCGCGCCCGAGTCGTAGCCCTTGTCGCCCAGCACCGCCTTGACCTCGTCTTCGACACCAGCGCTCGCTCGTTCGAGCAGCGCTTGGGCTTGGCTCAGATCGTGGCGTTGCCCACCACTGAGCATCAAGACCAACGGATTGCCGTGCGCGTCGCAGGCGGCGTGCACTTTGGTCGAGAAGCCGCCTCGGCTGCGTCCCAGCGCTTCGTCGGTGGCTACCTGCTCGCCTCGGCGTCCCCTTTTTTCGCCCCAGCAGCATGCTGGTGCGTCCGCACAGTGGTCGAGTCAAGGAGCAGCCACTCGGCGTCGGGCTCTTGGAGCTCCTCGAAGATGGCCTGCCAGCGACCCTGCTTAGCCCACCGGTTAAATCGTTGGTAGACCGAGTCGTACTTGCCGAAGCGTTCCGGCAAATCGGCCCAGGGGGCACCCGTACGTGCAATCCCGCCTCCGTCTCAGACGAGGCGGAGCACAGCATTGAGAAAAAGTCGGTTGTCAGCGGCGGTGCGCCCGGGGTCGCCGGGCTTGCCCGAGAGCAGCGGCAGAAGGCGCGCGTACTGCTCATCGGTGAGGGCGTATCGGTGTTTCATGCGCGTGCAAACGCACGAAGAACCAACTCGTCACCCCCTCATTGAAGATTTCATTCGTCAGCACGACCTAGTGTTTAGGATCTTTGGCCTGACCATCAGCACGGCTTTCGGGCCGAATTTGGTTGGTCGAAGCACCGCCTGCCGTCAGGGAGCACTTCCCAGGGACTGAACACTACCCGCATACCGAGCAGCTTCGCAAATCCAATGCTGTTCGTTGCGTAGGTTACGTCATTCATTTTATCACGATCATTTTATCACGTTTAGCTCCCGGTGTCCTCGTGGGCACGGAGAGCCTAGTCACCCTTCCTTCCCCATGAGTGTCACTCAGGCCACCAGTGCCAGTCATTCGATCACGATCCGCCTCAAATTAGCAAACGAGCCCGGTACGCTGGCCCGGGTCATGACAGCCGTCGGGGAAGCCGGCGGTAACATCGGGGCGGTCGATATCGTGCGGGTCGACCACGAATCGCTTATCCGAGACATTACCGTCAACACGAGCGGAGCGGACCACCAGAGCCGGATCGAGGCGGCCTTGAATGCGCTCGGCGATATCGAGATCATCCACGTGTCCGACCGCACGTTCCTGCTTCATCTTGGGGGCAAGATCGAAGTGGTGAGTAAGACGCCCGTCGAAACGCGCGATCAGCTCTCGATGGCTTACACGCCGGGCGTTGCGCGGGTGTGCAAGGCCATTGCGGAGCAGCCAAGCAAGGCGTACACGCTGACGATCAAGAAGAACACGGTGGCCGTCGTGACCGACGGAACGGCCGTGCTTGGCCTCGGCGACATCGGGCCCAAAGCTGCCATGCCGGTCATGGAAGGCAAGGCGCAGCTTTTCAAGGAGTTCGGCGGCGTCGACGCGTTTCCAATTTGTCTCGACACGAAGGACGTGGACGAGATCGTCCGGACCGTCAAGCTGATCGCACCAGGATTTGGCGGGATCAACCTCGAAGACATCTCTGCGCCGCGCTGCTTCGAAGTCGAGACCCGCCTCAAGGAAGAGCTCGACATCCCCGTCTTCCACGATGACCAACACGGGACGGCGGTTGTTTTCATCGCTGGGCTCATCAATGCCCTGAAGGTGGTGAACAAGAAGCCGGAAGATCTGAAAGTCGTCTTCGTAGGCACAGGCGCAGCCGGCACGGCGTGCACGCATATGCTGAAGCTTCTCGGCGTAACCAACATCATCGGCATCGACAGCAAAGGCGCTATCAGTCTCGACCGAGAGGATCTCTCGCCTGACAAAGCCGCCTACGCCAAGATTACCAACCCGAACAACGAACGCGGTACCCTGAGCGAGGTCATCGCCGGCGCCGACGTGTTCGTGGGTCTCTCGGTCCCCGACGTGCTGACCGTCGACGATCTGAAGCGGATGGCCGAGAAACCCATCGTCTTCGCGATGGCCAATCCGGATCCAGAGATCCAGCCCGAGCTGGCCTATCCGCACGTGGCCGTCCTCGCCACAGGCCGGAGCGACTATCCGAACCAGATCAACAACGTCCTCTGCTTCCCAGGCATGTTCCGCGGCGCGCTCGCTTGCCGTGCCACGGACATCAACGAGGAGATGAAAATGGCGGCCGCCTACGCGATTGCGGACAGCGTCGAGACGGTCTACCCCAACTACATCATCCCAAGCGTATTCGACAAAAC
>JBCDHV010000584.1:0-2714 GCA_038749615.1 Bacteroidota bacterium | reverse complement strand
GCTGGTTCGCGGCGGCGCGGGACACTAGACGCTGTGCGACAGCCCGTCAATCGCGACCGCTTCTTCCATGATCGACTGCCGGATCGAACTACCGTGACGCGTCCAACCGCGTGCGACACTTTGCCGCGTCGCACGAGCGGGTGCCGCCGATCACCCCGGTTTCCCTGCTTCGCTGTCGGGCGCCGTCGGCAGGGCCGCTCACGCTCCCGGTGTCCAGCGGCCGGCCGTACAATCCGTCGGTTACAAAACCCCCAGCGAGAGGATTCCCATGCGTGGTTTTTCATCGAGGTCACCCAGCCGTGTGTCTATTCGGCTAGCTATTTTCGCTGTTTGTTGCACGCCGAGCGTCTGGGCCGCCGAGCCCATGCAAACGCAGCCCCTGCAGGACCGGCTCAACCAAATGACAGCCGAATCCGCCAAGCGGCTGCCCGCCGGCATGCGGTCCAAATTCTCGCAGGGCATCGAAGATGTCCGGGCGACCGGCATCCTGGATAAAGCGCTGAAGGTGGGCGATCGGCTGCCCGACGCAACGCTGCAGGGCCCGGACGGAGAGGTAAGCGTCGGCTCGCTTTGGGCCGATCGGCCGCTGGTCGTCACGTTCTACAGGGGCGGGTGGTGCCCGTATTGCAACACCGCCCTCCAGGCTCTGGAGGCCGCCCGCGAAGAGATCGAAGCGGCCGGGGCGTCGATCGTGGCCGTCGCACCCGAGCTGCCTGAAAAAACCGAGCAAACGGCAGCCGCAAACGATTTGTCATTGACGCTGCTCACGGACCGCGGCAACCGCTTCGCCGGCAAGCTCGGCATAGCCTTCCGGCTGCCCGACGTGATCCTGCCGATCTACCGCGATCGGGTCGGACTGGCGGCCTTCAACGGCGATCAAGAGTTCACCCTGCCGCTCGCGGCCACGTACGTGGTCGACACCGAGGGCGTCATCCGCTGGGCGTTCCTCGACGCCGACTACAAGAAGCGTGCCGAGCCGGCGGACGTCGTTGCGGCCGTGAAGAAGCTTCGCGGTTCAGCCGTCGACACGATGGGGTTCACGACTCTTGAGCCGTCGATCCCGCACCGACAGCTGACTCGCGAGGCGGGCGTTTGGGACGCCGAGATGACCATGTGGGCTAGCCCCGGCGCCCCGGCAATGACCGCCACGGCGGTCGAGACCAACCGGATGCTCGGTCCGTTCTGGATGGTGAGCAACTTCGTGTGCGAGAGCCCCGAGTTCCCGTTTTCCGGACACATGCAGCTCGGCTACGACAAAGCCGAGGAAAAGTTTATTGCGACTTGGGTCGACACCCTGTCGCCGCACATCGTTCGGTCAGAGGGGACCTACGATATCGCCACTCGGTCGCTTACGCTCATCGGCCGCGGTGTGGACATCCAAACCGGCAAGCCGTGCGTGACAACGATGATCACCCAGTATGTCGACCAGAACAACAAACTCTTCACGATCTACGAGGGAGACCGTGGCGCCGAGGGTCGGAAGACGATGGAAATCAAGTACTCGCGGCGGCGGTAGAAATCTTTCGGTGTCGTTGAATCTTCACGAAAAAAACGCCGGTGGCTGATCCAGCCACCGGCGTTTTAGCTTGCCGCTTTACGGCGTAAATCAGCCGAGTTTGGTACGCATTCCGACGACGCCAACAGATGTCAGGCCGAGCATCGTAAGCAAGACGGTCCCGGGCTCAGGGATGACAAACACTCCGCTGATAATGAGCGCGTCATTCCCACCAGGAAATGTGAACGTTTCCAGGTCGAACGTGCCGCCGGTTGTCTCGGAGTTAAACGCTGCAAGCGTGAAGACTACTGAATCGCCTGTCGACAGCGTTCCCAGTCCCGAGAGGTCGACATCCTCAAACTCAACCCCAGCGGACGAGTCCCCAAAGTCGAATGTCAGGACCGAAACCGGCGTACCACCGTTGACCGATGCCTGGATTTCGAAGTCATCCGGGCCCGTACTAGAGCGGTCAAGACGGACGTCTAACGTGGTGAGGTTGAGGTCCAATGGGCTTGTGACGTCGAAACCCCACGTCCAAACCTCGTCATCGGCAACAGCGTCTGCGAAGGAGGTGTTGTCGGTATCCCAGTCGTTAAAGTTAAACGTCGAGAACGTCTGTGCGACAATACCCGTGCCCGCTTGAAGGTCATCGGCCGCGATGCCGGGATCGGCAATGACGGGCGAAAGCGTGCTCGTGCTACCCGCTGTAGCGTACTGAAGAATTACGGAGGCGTCGGCCGAGCTGGCCAACAACAACGTAGCGGCGAGCAAGGACAGCAAACCTAATCTCATCAGAGGTGTCTCCGTGTGGATGGCGGGCTTTGCTCTTCAGCCGCCGTGTCGTCGGGTGGGTGGTTGGGGGGGGGAAGTCGGGCCGATCGGATTGCCTGCACAGCCAAGTCGACTGGCGTATGCTAACCAAAGGCTGAGCCGCCGCCAGTATTTTCGTCCGCAATTAATCCAATTTTCCCAATCCGATAGTTGCGGCAGACCGCTTTCGAGATCGGGGGCTTGCGTCTGAGCAAAAAGCCTCGGACCGCTGCAGCGATCCGAGGCTTTGGTACAAGCTCAAAACGGCTGCCGGCGGGCTCCCATGCCCCGGGCGTCCTGCGGCCGGCAAACCGTGTTATTGGGGCGTTCGGCGTGTCTTCCTGGTGCGGTGACTCCTCCCGCTGCCGAGCTTTCCACCCGCTGCCCCGATCGCCGAGGCGATCGACGG
>JBCDHV010000583.1:0-2714 GCA_038749615.1 Bacteroidota bacterium | reverse complement strand
GCGAGGCCGCTGCCGTTGAGCGTGTGAACGAACTCGGGCCGGCCGCCACCGTCGGGACGGAAGCGGATGTCGGCCCGGCGAGCCTGGAAGGCTTCGAAATTGGAAACCGACGACACTTCGAGCCAACGCTCTTGCCCTGGGCTCCAGACTTCGAGATCGTACTTCTTCGATTGCGTGAAGCCCATGTCTGCCGTGCACATCGACAGCCGGCGGTAGGCCAACCCGAGCGCCTGGATCAACCGCTCCGCGTCCTCCCGTAGGCGCTCGATGGCGGCGTAGCTGTCCGACGGATGAACGTACATCACCAACTCGACCTTGTCGAACTGGTGCAGCCGGTTGAGCCCGCGCACGTCTTTGCCGTACGAGCCGGCTTCCCGGCGAAAGCACGGCGAGTAGGCGGCGTACTGGATGGGCAGCTGCTCGTGGTCGAGGATTTCCGCGCGGAGGTAATTCGTCACCGGGACCTCGGCCGTGGGGATCAGGTAGAGGCCGTCGCGGACGACCTCGTACATCATGTCTTCCTTGTCCGGTAGCTGGCCTGTGGCCGTGGCGCTGTCGGCGTTGACGACGATGGGCGGCTGGACTTCCATGTAGCCGCGTTCGCCGGCTTGGTCGAGGAAGTAGTTGATCAGGGCGCGCTGCAGCTTCGCTCCAGCCCCGAGGTAAAACGGGAAGCCGGCTCCGGTGACTTTCGCGCCTTGCTCGAAACTGACCAACCCGTGCTGGTCGATCAGCTCCCAGTGCGGCTTGGCCTCGAAGGCTAACGTGCGCTTCTCGCCCCACTCGAACGCCACGACGTTGTCCGCCGGCGACGCCCCGATGGGCACCGACTCGTGCGGGATGTTCGGGAGCTCCAGCATCAGCCGGTCGCGCTTCGTGCTGAGCGCGCCGGCCGAGTCGCCGAGATCGCTGACCGTCTGCTTGAGCTCGCCGGAGCGCTTGATCATCGCTTGCGCCTCCTCTTTCTGCCCGGTGCCGAAGAGCCGGCCAATTTCCTTCGACGCGCTGTTGAGTTCGCGCTGCGCCTCTTCGAGCTGCGTCTGCGCCGCCCGCCACGCCTGATCGATCTCGATCACCTCATCGACCAGCGACGGAGACCCGATCCCTTTCACCTCCATGGCACGCCGGATGATGTCGGGTTCGGTACGAAGCAGGGTGATGTCGAGCATGGTAGGGGTAGTGTTTAGTATTTGGTGTTTAATGTTTCGTGCTGACTGAACTGGCAGGCTGGGAGGACGGGTTCGGAGGCGGGGCAGGTCTGAGCGTTGAAAGGGTTCTGCGAACCGTCAACAACGTCCAAACACTACACGCCAAACCCTGAACACCCGTGCGAAGCACGCCCTTATCCATCGACGAGTTCGCCGTCGAGAGAGCGGGCCAAATGCCGGCAGGCGTCTTCGAGAGATCGAGGCTTGAAGCCGATTTCCGTTTCGGCTTTCAGGACGATGAGCCCCGTCCGTGGTGGGCGCGGCGCGGCGAGCGGCACATCGGCCATGCTAGACGGCACGATGAGCGATTCATCGTAGCCGAACACGCGAGCCAATGTCTGCGCAAACTCGACGATGGTGACAAATTCGCGGCCCGAGAGATGATAGACGCCGCCCTTGTCGAACCGGACGAGCCGTTCGATCCCGTCGGCGAGGTCTGGCGCGTAGCAGAAGGTGCGCCACTGATCCGCGAAGGCCGGCACGGTCTGCCCGTTGCGGAGCCGGCGCAGAATCCACAACGCCAAATTCGACTGATTCAGCGACCGGCCGGTGCCGTAGACGATGATGGCGCGGACGAGTGTCCAGCTCGACAGCCCCAGTTGCCGCACGGCATTCTCAGCAGCGAGCTTGCTTCGGCCGTAGTGGTTGATTGGGTTGGGGCGGTCGGTTTCTGTGTACGGGCCGGCCTCACCGTCGAACACAAAATCGGTCGAGACCTGGACTAGGCGCGCCCCGGTGGTTTTGCACATCCGGGCAAGGTGCTCGACGCCGTGCACGTTGACCTCCCAGCATGCGTCCCGGTCGGTTTCGCACCGGTCCACGTTGGTCATGGCCGCCGCGTTGACGACCACGCTCGGCGCAAAGTCCGTAAACACCTGACGCACCTGTTCGGGCGACGTGATGTCCAGGTTCGCGTATCCACATGAGGCCGCGGCAAACTTGGGGGCCTCGTCACGGCCGGTCGCCAGCACGTCGTACCGCGGGAGCCGGCTGAACCGCTCGACCAACTGCTGGCCCAGCAGGCCATTAGCTCCGGTGATGAGGACGCGGCGGTACGTCATTGCAGAAGAGTCAGAGTGAGGGTCGATGGATCAGCGGGACGGTTCAAACTTCGGCATTCGGCATCAAACCGATATCCGTTCCTTTATGAAATCGGCAACTTCCGTCAGCGGCGTCCCGGGCGTAAACACCTTATCGACGCCGGCTTCAGCAAGCAGCGGAATGTCCACGTCGGGAATCACACCGCCGGCAATCAGCATGACATCATCGAGCCCTTCCTCGTCCATTTTCCGCTTGAGCTTCGGTAGCACTGTGAGGTGCGCTCCGGACAGAATCGACACCCCGACCACATCCACATCCTCCTGCAGCGCCGCCGTCACGACGGCCGCCGGCGTCTGGCGGAGCCCGGTGTAGATGACCTCCATCCCGGCATCGCGCAGGCCGGCGGCGATGACCTTAGCCCCTCGGTCATGCCCGTCGAGCCCAAGCTTGGCAATGAGAACACGG
>JBCDHV010000582.1:0-2715 GCA_038749615.1 Bacteroidota bacterium | reverse complement strand
CTCCCTTCACGATTGAAAAGCTAGACGATTTCGGTACGGTCGCTGGATCTGATTCTGACACGCAACCGGACGATCAGGAGTTCATGCCCGCCGAGTTCTTCGGCGAAGCCGCTGCTGCTCAGGAGCAAGACGAGTTTGATCTACCCATCCCGAACGGAGACGCCGTAGTCGAGCCTCTCAGTCAGGATGGCGTGGAGCAGGATGACGCAGGGCAGGATGACACGGCAGGCGACTTTCTCTTCTTCGGAGATGACGATGAAGAGTCTGCGCCGGCTTTCGAGCCCGATCCGCTGGAGCATTCGGCCTTCACGATTGGGTTTGAAGACACGGAAGAGCAAACCGACGCCCTCGACGAACTGGCCGGCCCACCGCCGCTCCCAGGCTCGCTAGCCTCGGCTGCGCAACTGGCAGCCGAAGACGACGACGAGGATGCACGGCGTCTGAGTGAACTCGAAGAGTGGTTCACGAGCGAGGATGCCGAGCAGGGCAAGCTTCCCGACTGGATTGCAGAAGCTGCTGCTACCGCACAGGGAAGCACAGCCGCCCCATGGTCCGCACCGCCTGAGCCTGCTGCGGCACCTACGGGAGCACCAAGTGGGGACGCGGCTCCACCGCTTGAGCCGCCAAAAAACCGCAAACCGAAGCGGTCTAGCGCCGAACGTGCTCGGTCTCGCCGGCTTCGAACGCTCACGTTCGTCGTGATCGGGCTCTTTTTGCTAGCCGCCTTCATCGGTTGGCTGACGTTCCTCCGTCCTGATCCTGGCGCCCAACCGGCAGAGCCGGAAGTTGCGACGATCCCTGCACCGGAGACGCAGCCCACACCCGCCCCCGCGGAGCCTGCGCCGCCCACGTACGATGCGGCTGGGGTCGGGGATGTAGTCTTCGTCGTAGCCTCTCGCCCGACGGAAGATCAGGCCCGTGACTTTGCCGACAACCTGTCTGGATCGGGACTTCCCGTTACAATCGCCCCAGCTACGCTCAGCAATGGCGAAGTGTGGTACCGCGTCATGCTCGGTGTCTACGGTTCGCCAGAGGATGCCGAGGCATCTCGGCCCGAACTGCCGTCGCCCGTCCGCGGCGAGGCTTGGGTGCTAGAGTTGTAGGCGGCCGGCACGGTGTTGCCACACCAATCGGCGCGCCTCGTGCGTTGGCCTATTTTCTCGTGATTTTTCCATTCGTATGAGGTCGGCCTCTCGCATCAGAGGCCGGCCTTCGCTACATCTGCTCTCGTCTCCTCCGACCCTCCGTTTCAACGCCGCTGCCTCACGTGTTGCTCATCAACTTCCTCCAGGCTCCCCAAGCCGTCTCCGACTCGCTGCAGACTCTTCCCACTACTGAGGCCGAAGCCATGAATTGGCTTGAGATCCTCTCGAAGGGAGGCTGGGTGATGATTCCCATCCTGCTGCTTTCCCTCTTGACGATCTACCTGTTCGTCGAGCGCTTCCTGACCATCCGCAATGCACGCATCGACCGGGACGTGACGGGCCGCGTTCGAGCCTACATTCAGGCCCGAGACATGGGCGGGGCGATTGCGTACTGCGAGGCTCAGGACACGCCGAGCTCGCGCATGATCATGAAGGGGCTCGAACGCTTGGGCCGCTCGATTCGTGAAATCCAGGAGGCCGTACAGGCAGCCGGCCGGTACGAAACGTTCCAATTGCAGAAACGGACGGACCTGCTCGCTACCATTGCTGCGATTTCGCCCATGCTTGGGTTCTTGGGGACGGTCCTCGGGATGATCAAGGCGTTCCAGCAAATCCAGAACCTGCAAGGCAACGTCAACCCGAGCGTCCTGGCCGGCGGGATCTGGGAAGCACTAGTCACCACGGCTGCCGGCCTACTCGTCGGCATCCTGGCGCTGTTTGCCTACAACTTCCTGGTCAACCGTATCAGCCGCATCACGACGGAAATGGAACGCGCCGCCACGGATTTCCTCGACCTCCTGCAAGAGCCGGTGGCCTCACGGTGAAAGTGACGGGTGGACGTGTGGTCATGTGGAAAAGTGGACGCGTGAGTTCGCTCATTCATTTCCAGCCACATCGTCTCGCCACGCTTCCACACCTCAGCTAAGCCTCTCCTCCACACCTCAACTCTGCCCCCATGGCTGACTTCAATTTTGCGCCGGACAAGCCGCCGTTGAGCGCCTACAGCTTGGCGGGGTTGGCAGACATTATTTTGTTGCTGCTGATCTTTTTTATCCTGACCAGCTCATTCGTGACGCAGTTTGGGATTCAGGTGACGCTGCCACAGGCACAGGCTAGCGGAGTGACGGACAACGGCTTCGTTAGCGTGACGATCACGAAGGAAGGGACGTTTTACGTGCAGCAGGAACTCGTTGGGCAAGACCAATTGCTCGATGCCGTCCGCAGCGCGCGCGAGAACCGAACCGCCGTTTTGCTGCGCGCCGATGCGGAGGCTACAGTCGCTCAGTTTGCGCAAGTAGCGAATGTGGCCCAAGCCCTCGACCTACGGGTCTTGATGGCGACCGAGCGTGAGCCAAGCCGTTGACGGTCTGAGATGCTATGCCTGAACCGGACTCGTACCTGACGCTCGCCGGGCCGGCAGAAGTCGAGCTTCCGAAGATCAAAGGCTCACGGTTTATCGGGGTGGCTAGGCCGGCTGGAAGCATCGAGGAGGCTAAGGAGGCCGTCGAGGCTGTGCGTAAGCAGTTCTACGATGCCCGGCACCATTGCTTCGCGTATCGGTTGGCTCCCG
>JBCDHV010000581.1:0-2735 GCA_038749615.1 Bacteroidota bacterium | reverse complement strand
GTATGATCAGCTACCCACCAACCTCCCGGCGCGCGTGAGGTTCGTCCGCTTCCGTCAAGACTTGCGTAAAGGCGGTCTCTCCCGTGCGCAGCATCCGGCGAACGTACGGATGGCAGAGCCGGCATTTGAGCCCAAACGTTATGTGCCCCTGCAGCTCCTCCAGGGAAGCCACACCGGTAGCACATGCGATGTGACGAAGCTCATCGAATGTCCGCTGAAAGCAAACACACCGGTCGATCTGCATGGAGGGCGGTCTAGTTCGAGGGTGGCGGTTCAGCGCCGGCGACGATGCGCGTTACTCGGCGTCGGTCCGGCGGAGGTAAAAGGCGGCGGCGTCGCCCCGGTGCTGGGCATTGAGTTCAGCGGTGCGTCGCTCGAAATCGGCAAGCTGAGCTGCCGAAAAGATGGATGCGTTGGGGGCCTTCACGTGAGAACGCTCATCCATCAGAGGAATCCCCTTCCGATACTGCTCGCTACCGATGAACTGAAGCGGCATGGCGTCGCTCTTGGTGTGTTCAACCGTGAACCCAGTGGCTTCAGCAAGCCGGCGCATGCTCTCATAGGTGTGCAAGAACAAGTGGCGAGGCGCGTCGAGCGCAACCCAATCAGGTCCGTACGTCTCGTACGCCTCGCTACTGGCCACCGGGATGCGGATCAGCAGCCATCCGTCGCGGTCGAGTTTGCGCCGGACTGCCGTAAGCACCGCAGCCGGGTCGGCCATATGCTCGAACACGTGATGCATCATGACGAGATCAAACGTCCCCTCGAGGTCGTCGAGTTCGCGTTTCCAAACCGTGAAGTTGGGCCGGTAGAAGAGATCGCGCTCCAGGAACGGGTCGACGCCTGTCAGATGCTCGAACCCCATCCGGTCGAGTTGCTGCAGCAGCAGGCCAACGCCACATCCGATGTCGAGGATGCGGTCGCTGAAGGTCGTGTCAGTCTGTTTGAGCCATGTGAAACTCTCCGGCGTACCGAGGACGCGATCTGCAAGCTGGCCCACGAGCGAGCCGCCGGCCAGCGCATACTTCGCTCGCTGCGGATCCAGGACGCGCCGGACGAGCTTTTTGAGCTGGCCAGTCTCCTGTTGCTGGTACGCGTAGTATTCCGACGGATAGTGCGGCGACAGGTCAGCCGGCACGTTGAGCAGCTGCACACAGCCGCAGTCGGCGCATTCCATATACTCGAACGCCTCGCGCGTGCCGAACATCATCTCATGCGCGGTAAACACTCGATGGTTCGAAGTAGAGCCGCAGACGCCACATGGTTGATTCGTCGTTTTGCTCACGATAGTCGGTAAAAGGCCGTTGGTTGGGGGAAGGGATGAAACTGCGAAAACAACCACTGCCCAGCCGCCCAACCAACAACCCTCTACCAAATTCAGACGATTTCGACGAGTTCGAGCTCGAACGTGAGCGCTTCGCCGGCGAGTTGGTGGTTGCCGTCGAGCGTAACGGTCGTCTCCGAGACGTCGGCGATCGTCATTGCCATCGCGCCACCGTCGTTGGTGCCCACCTGAAGCTGGATGCCGAGCTCCAGGGGAATGTGGTCCGGCACTTGCGCTCGGGGGATCTCGACGGTGAGATCGTCACGGCGTTCTCCATAGGCCTCGTTGGCCGGGATGCGGACCGTCGTGGACTCGCCCGTTTCGAGGCCCGTGACGGCTTTGTCGAATCCCGGAATGACCGAGCCGGCACCGAGGGTAAATTCGAGCGGCTCGCGGCCGGCCGACGAGTCGAATTGCGTCCCGTCGTCTAATGTACCGGTGTAGTGAACGCGAACGGTATCGCCGCTTTTAGCTTTTGACATGTATCTGTATCGAGTAATTGATGGGCAAAATAGACGTACGGTTCGGGTCTCGCTTTGCTCCGGTTTGCCGCTTCGCTTGGGTGAAGGGATCAGGGATAAGGGTGAAGGGATCAGGGACGATGGTGAAGGATGACAGGTCGCGGAGGATCCCAATGACGAAATCGGTTGGGCTGTGATATTGGGTGAAGGGATCAGGGTGAAGGGATAAGGGTGAAGGGGAGTGGGAGGCGGGGATGAACTGTGAGGCAAGCATGGGGAGAGAATTCCAAGTTGTGAGTGGGGTAGATGTGTGGAGGAGCGGAATAAGGATTTGATGACGTGTAAGAGAGTCCTGGCGCGCGTTCCCGAGAAAAGACCGCTCATTTCTCATGAGGCTGCCCGAACGTCACCAGTCAATCCCTTTACCCTGCTCCCTTCAGCCTTCCTCCGAGCAAAGCGAAGGAGCAAAGCAGCAAGGACTCGCGTACGTAGGCGCTGTCTCATCCTTCTCGTCCCAGCAGTCCCTACCATGAAGTCTGTCCTCGTTGTTCTTCTTTTGTGTATGGCCGTGCCGGCATCGGCTCAATCGCTGAATCTGTCCAAGTTGTACGCGGATGGGGCGGTCGTGCAGCGCGATGTTGCATTGCCTGTGTTCGGCCACGCCCTGCCCGGCGCAGCGGTTGAGGTGACGCTAGCCGGCATGCGTGCGGAGGCCACAGCGGATGCCAGCGGCCGGTGGGTCGCGCAGTTGCCAGCCCTTCCAGCCGGCGGACCGCACACGATGACCGTCGTGAGCGGCGAAGAATCGCTCACGGTGACCGATGTCCACGCCGGCGATGTCTGGCTCGCCTCGGGGCAATCGAACATGGAGTGGACGGTGGCGAGTTCGGCGAATGCGGCCGCCGAGGTCTCTGCCGCCAACGACCCGATGATCCGGCATTTCAAGGTCC
>JBCDHV010000580.1:0-2745 GCA_038749615.1 Bacteroidota bacterium | reverse complement strand
GGTCATGCCGGCTGGCGTGATGGAGGTCGTTGGAGACCGCAATCGGCTCCGCCAAGTGCTCACCAATCTGGTCGAAAACGCGATTGCGTACACGGATGCCGGCAAGATCGCCGTCCGTTACTGGCGCGAGGGCGACCGGGTACACATCGAAGTTGAAGACTCGGGCAAAGGCATCAGCGAAGAGCACCAGGAACGGGTCTTCGACCGCTTCTACCGCGTCGATCCTGCCCGCTCGCGCAAGAGCGGCGGCTCCGGACTCGGGCTGAGCATCGTCAAGCAGATCCTCCACGCGCACGACCAGCCGATTCACCTCGAAAGCACGATCGGTGAGGGCTCGAGGTTCTGGTTTGCCATACCCCACGGTTCCACAGGGGAGTGGGGCGAAAGTGAGGAAGATGCGGGGGCAACTGGTTCCAAGGAACTAGCCGAGAGCGAGCAGGGTGAGCGGGCGTAGGCCCCAAAAATTCACCTCCTCAGCCGGCAACCCTGCGGTATCTTACCGCGTTGTGAAGGCGCATGCTTGATTTTTCGAAAGCGTGCCCGAACAGGCCCATTTAGAACCGCTCACCGCTTTTATTCTCAGACGTTTAGCGCATAGCTAGCATTCAGCGGAGAGCGTCGGCCTATGTGTTGTCGTTTTCCTGTTTACGTATGCTGAACTATGTCGAACTCCTCTCCCCAGCAGACTGAGAAAAAAGCGCTTCCGAGTATGGCCGTTGACGCGCCTTCTGGCGACGGGGCCAACGCAGCGCCTCTTCCGCCACGCGTAACGTACGAAGGCGACTTCGACGTGCAGCCGGCTGATCCCACGGCACTCGATCCTGAGGTACTCCGCCGTGCGTTCCGGACGATGGTCCGCTCCCGGGCGCTGGACAACAAGATGCTGCGGCTGTTGAAGCAAGGGAAGGGATTCTTCCACATTGGCGCGTCCGGACACGAAGCTGCGCAGGTAGCCATCGGGCTTCACGCCAAGAGTGGATACGACTGGACCTCGCCGTACTATCGGGATTTGGCCTACGCGCTGACCCTTGGGTTCACCTCGCGCGATGCGCTGATGGCGCATTTCTCAAAGGCTGACGACGTGACCTCTGGAGGTCGGCAAATGCCGGAGCACTTTTCCGACCCGGAGAGACGCTTCTTCCTGCCGTCCTCCGCTGTGGGCGCGCAGTTCTTGCCGGCCGTCGGGCTTGCCCAGGCCGTCAAGCGCAAGGGCGAAGAGGCCTTCGTGTACAGCTCTGGTGGCGAGGGCTCGACGTCCCAGGGCGCGTTCCACGAGGCGCTGAACTCGGCTGCTCGGGAGAAGCTGCCGGTGCTCTTCCACGTCCAGGACAACGAGTACGCCATCTCGGTCCATCGGTCTGAGCAGACCGCCGGCTCGGGTATTTACGAGGTTGTCGAAGGCTTCGAGAACCTGGCTCGCGTGCACGTCGACGGCACCGATTTCTTTCAGATGTACGCCGTTGCCGAAGCTGCTACGGAGTACCTGCGCGCCGGCAAAGGGCCTGTTTGCATCGTCTCTGAGGTCGTCCGGTTGCTCCCGCACTCGTCGTCCGACAACGATCAGAAGTACCGCAGTGCCGACGAACTCGGCCGCCGCGACCAGTACGATCCGATCCGCCGCTTCGAAGAGCGTGTGATCGAGACGGGTGCGATGACGAGCGTCGAACTCGACGAGATCCGTGCCGAAGTAAACCGCGAAGTCGACGAGGCGGCGAAGTGGGCCGAAGAGCAGGCCGACCCGGATCCGGAGACGGTCGCACGCCACGTGTACTTCGAAGGCGATCTCGGCCTGACCTACGAAGCTAACGAGCCGGCCGGCGAACCCATCGTCATGGTTGATGCCATCAACCACGCGCTCCACGAAGAGATGAAGCGCGACGAGCGAGTGCTGGTGTTTGGCGAAGACGTGGCCGGCGGAAAAGGCGGTGTCTTCACCGCCACGCGCGGCTTGACCGATGCCTTCGGGCGCGAGCGCTGCTACAACTCGCCGCTTGCCGAGAACACGATCATTGGCACGGCGGCCGGGCTCAGTGTGGCCGGCTTCAAGCCCGTCGTCGAGATTCAGTTTGGCGATTACATCTGGCCGGCCATGCAGCCGCTTCGCAACGTGGTCTCCAGCTTCCGGTACCGCTCGAACAACGCATGGGGGTGCCCGATGGTGATCCGCGTGCCCATCGGGGGGTACATCCACGGCGGCCCGTATCACTCGCAGAACATCGAAGTGCTGTTTGGCCACACGCCTGGCTTCGTGGTCGTCATGCCGTCGAATGCTGCCGATGCCAAGGGCATGCTGAAGACGGCGATTCGCTCGCAAGACCCCGTGCTCTTCCTCGAACACAAGTGGCTCTACCGCCAGCCGGCGGCCCGTACCCCTGAGCCCGATGCCGACTACCTCGTTCCATTCGGAAAGGCGAAGGTCGTTCGCGAAGGCACGGACGTGACGCTAGTGACGTACGGTGCCATGGTCTACAAATCGATGGAAGCGGCACGCCGGCTCGAAAAAGAGGGCGTATCCGTCGAAATCATCGATCTGCGTAGCATCGTTCCGCTCGACATCGACACCGTTCTTGCGTCGGTTCGCAAGACCCACCGCGCACTGGTAGTCCACGAGGATCATCGCTTCATGGGCTTCGGCGGTGAACTCTCGGCCCAGATTACCGAGAAGGCTTTCGCTGACCTCGATGCGCCCGTGATGCGCGTCGGCGGTGCGTTCACCCCGATCCCATTTGCCGGCCCGCTGGAAGC
>JBCDHV010000579.1:0-2751 GCA_038749615.1 Bacteroidota bacterium | reverse complement strand
CCTCGTTGCCCAGGTGGCGGAATTGGTAGACGCGCTGTCTTGAGGGGGCAGTGTCCGTAAGGACGTGCTGGTTCGACTCCAGTCCTGGGCACACTCAAGTAAGTAAAAGCCGCTAAGTTACATCGACTTAGCGGCTTTTCTGTTTCCGATGGGCGAAGGAGCACGGCTCCAACGGCTCAGTTACTCCGGCCACGTACCCATGATGCGCATTCGTTGCTCCAAGCCGGCTTCGCGGAGCATCGTGGTGGTTTCAGCCACGGTCAACCGCCGCAGGCCGCTGTCGTCGTTGGCGAGCGCGTGGGTGGTGGCTGCGATGAGAGCTGTAGCTTCGGCGAGCGCTTGCGGGTCGATTTTGTCGATGGTGTCGCCGGTGCTGTGGTAGTGCCGGCCTGTCTCTCCGGCAAAGGGTGCGTAGAAGGTGACGGCGGGAACCCCCTGCGCCATGAACGGCTGGTGATCGCTGCCGGCCCACGGTTCGTTTGCGAGCGGGCGTGTCATGGCCCAGGCCCCAAGGCTTTCGTCCAACGCACCGAGTACAGGTACGAGCGCATCGAAGCCCATCGCGTTCAGCCCGCTGGGCGTGCCGACCATGTCGAGGTTGAACATCACGTGGACGCTGTCGAGGTCAGGCCGGCGGACGTGGTACCGGGAGCCCCAGAGGCCGTGCTCTTCGGCATCGAACCAGATGAACTCGACCGTATGCCGGTTCTCTGGGCTATGCGTGGCCATGAGCCGGGCCGTGTCTAGCAACTGCGCGACGCCCGTGCCGTTGTCAATGGCCCCCTGGCCGAGGTCCCACGAATCGAAGTGCGCTCCCACTACTACACGCTTGCCGGAGGTGCCAGGGAGCGTGGCAATCAGATTCTCGCCCATCATCAGGCTCAATTCGGCAGTCGTGGCCATGCGGACGCGGACCGAATCGCCAGCCAGCACGGCATCGCGCATGGCGTATCCGTCTTCCTGGGTGACAGAGAAGATGGGGAACGGGGCCGGCTGCCCAGTCCGGTTGCTCGTGCGGGCAAGTAGCTGATTGCCGGCGATCCGGTTGGTGAGGAGTAGGCCCTGGATGCCGGTCTGCGCCAGCAGCGTCTGTTCGTCGAGCGTAAAGGTGAGGTTTGGCGCGAGCAACAGGACGTGCCCGGAGACCGCCGCGGGGTCAAGGGTTTCCAAACCCGCGCGGTCGAGATAGGCAACGGGCGCAGTCAGGGTGTCGTGAGCCCCGACGTAGCCGAGGGCCGCTGCCGGCAGCCGGCGCGCTTCCGGTGCGATGAGTTCGAGCATGTTTTCGTTGCGCGTCCATCCCGGAAATGGAAAGGGCTCGCGGCGCACCTCCAGCCCCAGCGCTACCAGTTCGGCCTCCAGCCAATTCAGCGAGGCCGTGTGCCCCTCCGTCCCGACCATCCGCGCCCCAAACTCCTCGCTCATCGTGCTCAGCGCCTCGTACGCTCCGTGGGTCAGCACGGCATCTCCAACCATCGCAAACCGAGCCGGCTGCGCGAACACGAACATGGGCAAGAGGCAGAGGAAGGCGAGACGCATGGTGTCGTGGTCTGTGGTTCGTAGGTGCGTGGTTCAGAGCTACTACATACTACGCACTACACATCTACACACCACGCATTCCGCACTACACATCTACATACCACGCATCACGAACTACTTCAATGAGATCGCCTCGCGAACTCGTCCCCCGGCCCCTTGCATCGTTTCTGCAGCAACGAGGGCATTGTAGACGGCTTCTTCTACGGCCTCGATGGTGCCAAGGAAGAGCGGACTCATCCGGTGGTTGGCAAGGTTCTGGACGTTCTCGACGGGCGCACCGGTGGAGCGGTTTTGCGTCGAGAACGCGATCACGAAATCGCCGGAGCCGTTGCTCATGAAGCTGCCCGTCCGGGCAAGCCCGAGCACGGCCCGTCTCGCCATGCGTTCGAGGTTGCGCGGAGATACCGGCGCGTCTGTCGCGATCACGATCATGCACGAGCCATCGCGCTCAGAAGGCGAACCCGCCGGCACGTGATCTCGGAAGCTGTACTGCCCCAACGCCTCACCGACGCGCCGGCCGTCGATGGTCAACACGCCGCCGTAGTTGCCCTGGATCAGCACGCCGACCGTGTAGCCGCCCAGTGAGGCCGGCAGCACCCGTGAGGCTGTCCCGATGCCGCCCTTCCAGCCAAACAGCGTCGTCCCAGTGCCGGCTCCGACGTTTCCCTCGGCAACGGGCCCGCTCGCTGCGGAATCGATGGCGGCCCACACATCTTCGGTGGTGACATGGAGCCCGCGAATGTCGTTGAGATAGGCGTCGTTCGTCTCGCCCACGACGGCGTTGACGGAACGCACGTTCGGATGCCGTCCCAACGTCCATCGCACCACGGCATCGAGTGCCGTCCCGACACTCAGCGTATTCGTGAGCACGATCGGCGTCTCGATGGTGCCGAGTTCTTGCACCTGGAGAAAGCCCGCCGCTTTCCCGAATCCGTTGCCGACGTAGACCGCCGCCGGCACTTTCTCGTTGAATACGTCCCCTTCGTGTGGCACGATGGCCGTCACACCGGTCCGTACGCTATCGCCCTCGATCAATGTTCGATGCCCCACCCGAACGCCGGCGACATCGGTAATGGCATTGTGTGTCCCCGGCTCGAAAATTCCAGGCTCAATCCCCAAGTCTCGAGCCCGTTGAGCAGAGGCCGGTAGCGCCAGCAGGAGGAGGCAGAGGAACAGGCCGGCACGGCGCATCGCTTGTCGTGGTTTGTGGTT
>JBCDHV010000578.1:0-2758 GCA_038749615.1 Bacteroidota bacterium | reverse complement strand
GGTATCCTTGCTTGCAATGAAGCTTTTAGCGAGACAGAGGTAGTGAATCCCCTCCAGAATGTTGGTCTTGCCGGCTCCGTTGGGCCCGTAAATCAGGTTCACCTTCGGGGCGAAGGTGAGGCTCGTATTGGCATGCGCCCGTACGTTGAGCAGACGCAATCCGAGAAGGCGCACGGACAGAAGGGGTCAGGGTGGGTAGATGGACGGGCGGGTGGTGTACAGGTAGGAAGCTAGGGGCGCGAAATCTTTTTTACCCTTTCAATGCGCCTCTCCAGCCCAGTCACTCAACCAAAACCCGCTTAACCGAACGCCATCACGCGATCGCTTTTCGGACGAATCCATTGGCCATCTTGAGGCGCTGTTTGGCATCATCGGCGCCCACCCCGGCTAGCTCCATGACAAGAGCGGTCTTGACATGCCCACCCGCAGCATCGAGCACCCGGGAGGCACTGGGATAGTCGAGCCCGGTAACGGTCATGACGATTTTGCGCGAGCGTTCGACGAGCTTCGCATTCGTCATTTGGAGGTCGACCATCATGTTCTCGTACACCTTGCCAAGCCGGACCATCGAAGCCGTCGTCAGCATGTTGAGTACGAGTTTCTGAGCCGTCCCGCTTTTCATCCGCGTCGATCCCATGATGACTTCCGGACCCACAGCCGGGCACATCGCCACATCGACGATGTCGTGTAAGTCGAATTGATCACGCGGGTTACAAGTAACGTAAAACGTCGTACACCCGATCGACTTCGCATACCGAACCGCGCCGACTACATACGGCGTCCGCCGGCTTGCCGCGATGCCACACACGATGTCTTGATTCGTTAGGCCAAGCGTTTTCAGATCGTCTGCACCATACGATTCAACGTCTTCGGCTCCTTCTTGAGCCACAAACATCGCAGCCTCGCCGCCGGCAATGAGGCCCTGTACGAGTTCGGGCGGCGTCCCGAACGTCGGGGGGCATTCGGCCGCGTCTACCACCCCCGTCCGTCCACTCGTGCCGGCGCCCACGTACACCAGCCGGCCGCCACTTCGAAAGGTGTCCACCAGCAGGTCCACCGCCTGGGCGATGTACGGAATTTCCGCCTTGACTGCCGGCGCGACGAGATGATCGTCCGTGTTGATGATCGTCAGAATCTCTTCGGTCGATGCTGCATCAATGTGCATCGACCGTGGGTTTCGCTGCTCCGTCGTGAGCGTCTTGAGTTGCTTGAAGAGTGCCGGCTCGGCCATCGGGATGGGATTGAAGTAGAAGGGACAGCCTGAAGATAGGCCATACCGTGCCGGTAGATTGTGAACAGATCTGTCGGTGCGCGTTGGAGGAAGCCAGCTTTGGCCGGGATGTTTCACGTGAAACGTTCTCTAAAGAGGTGGAGATAGCATCTTCCCAAGATCGGTACCGCCGCTCCATCGCCTAACCTGTTCTCTCCCATCGAAAAGGGGCTGTAACAACCCTCCCGGATGGGGTACGATCTACCCAAGATGCCATCTCCGGAAGATGGCATCTCCCCCCCTTTCAACCGCCGGCCCACCAGACGAATCAATCCCGCCGGCCTCACGTTGCATGGTGCCGTTTCTTTTTCGCTCGTTGCCGCTGCTTCTGTGTCGCTTCCATCTGTCCTCCGCCGTCTCGCGCAAACTCCTACGTTTCAGCGAATCCACCGTTGGGCTGGATCCTCTGAGCCCAAACAAATCGCGATCCAGGGTCTTGCCGGCTCATTGCCGGCCTTCCTCCTCCGGCACGTATCCGACGCGGCCGGCCCGTGGCTCTGCGTCATGCCTACCGAAGACGCCGCAGCCTATCTCGCATCCGACCTCGATCAGTTGTTTGGGGAGGAGCGGCTCGACGAAATCGTCCGCTTCCCGGCTTCTGGCCTTAAGCCATACGATACGGATCAAGTCGCCGAGCCGGCGGCGCAGGTCGAGCGCTCCGACGTCCTGCAGCGGCTAAGCGAGGAGGACTTTCAAGGCATTCTTGTCACGAGTGCCGAGGCGCTGTACGAGACGATCCCTGCTCCCGAAACACTCGAAGAAAACACGTACACGCTCCGCGTCGGCGAAGAAATCGAGCCGGCCGCCCTCGTCAATCGGCTCGTAGATGATCAGTTTTCGCGGGTCGAATACGTTCAGGAGCCCGGCGATGTGGCGCGGCGCGGCGGCATCGTAGATGTCTACCCATTCTCCGGCGATTACCCCGTCCGCATCGAGTTCTTCGGCGACGAAGTCGATTCGATTCGGGAGTTCGACCCGGTCTCGCAGCGCTCGATCAGCCGGCGGAACAGTGCCCGGCTCGTTCCCAATCTCGCAGCTGCGGCCGCCGTCGTTGGGCGCGGTACGTTGTTCGATTACCTCCCCGAAGCGCTGCATCTGTTTCTCTATGATGCCGACCTCATCGTAGAGGACATTCAGGCTCGCTACGACCGCGCCGTTTCGGCGTTTGCAGAGCTGGAATCCGATGATCCAGACGCCAAATCGGAGGGCGCTTCGCCTTCGTCGAATGTTTCACGTGAAACATCGGCCCCGCACCTGCTCTACGTGGATTCCCAACGGTTTGAGGGTCTGCTCGCTCCCCATCCGGCGCTGATTGCCGGTTCATTCGGCCGGCAGCGTAGCGGCACCGATGAAACCCTGACGTTTGCCGCTGCTCCACAGCCGGCCGTCAACGGTCGGATTGCGCTCATCCGGGAGCGGTTGCAAGACAACACGGCCGCCGGCATCGACACCTGGATCGTCTGCGACAGCCGTGGGCAACAGTCGCGG
>JBCDHV010000577.1:0-2760 GCA_038749615.1 Bacteroidota bacterium | reverse complement strand
GTGACCTTGACCCTCAACAATGTCGGCAGCTTGCCGAAGGAGTCGTTTGGCCACAACGTCGTGATTCTTCAGCCTGGCACTGATCCTGTCGAATTCGCCAACGCCGGCATGGAAAATGTCGCGAACGACTACATCGCTCCCGATATGGCTAACCTCGTGGTTGCTAAGACGGAAATGTTGGGCGGCGGCGAAACCGACACCATCACGTTCACGGCTCCAGCCGAGCCGGGGCAGTATCCGTTCGTATGCACATTCCCAGGGCATGCGAGCATGATGCAAGGCGTGATGGTCATTACCTGACCCGTTGGTACGGCCTGGCCACCATCCGGCCGGGCCGTACCCTCTTTTCGACTCTTCATTTGTCCCTTAGCACCATGTCTGTCTTCCGATCTCTCTCGTTCGTACTCGTCCTCCTACTTGCGGCCGGCTGCCAGAACAGCCCGCAGTCTGCGGATGATGCAGACATGGACGCCATGCCGGCCCAGGACGTGGCTACCGATGATGTCCGCTACGTGACCATGGGTGGTGCCGTCACCGAGCTCGTCTACGCCTACGGCCTGGGCGATCAGGTGGTCGGCGTCGATCTGTCCAGTTCGTTCCCTCCTGCGGTGCGTGAGCTGCCGCAACTCGGCTATTTCCGCCAGAGCTCCGCCGAGGGCGTTATCTCGCTCAACCCGACTCATGTTCTGGCCTCGTCTGGCATTGGGCCTGAGGGGGTCGTCGAGCAGATCGAACAGACCGGCATCGAAGTCATCGTCTTCCCCGAAGCCGACACCTTCGAATCGGCCTTAGCCCGTGCACGGGCCGTTGGCGAGGCCTTGAACCGGCCGGATTCTGCCGAGGCGGTCGTAGCCCGCATGCAAGCCGGCTTGGAAGCTGCACGTGGGGTCTACCTCCAAGAGCCGCCTCGCGCGCTGTTTATCTACGCCCGCGGAGCCGGCCTGGTGAACGTCGGCGGAACGAACACCTCAGCCGATGAAATCATCCGGCTTGCCGGCGGTGTCAACGCCGTCACGGCCTTCGAAGGCTTCCGGCCCTTGACAGCCGAAGCTATGGTCGAGGCGTCTCCCGATTTTATCGTGTTGCCGGCACGCGGCCTCGAAAGCCTCGGCGGCATCGATGGCCTTCTCCAACAGCCGGGCGTTGCTCAGACGCCGGCTGGGCAGAACCGTGCGGTCATCGGCATTGATGATGCCCTCCTCCTGGGGTTTGGCCCTCGGGTAGGCCAAGGCATCGAAGAATTGGCGCGCTCGTTCGCGACAACCGACACTCGGGTCGCTATGGCCCAGTGAACGCCAGCGGTCCGGTCCCTCTGGGCAGGAGTTAAGGGCCGGACTGCTGTGCGCTTCTTTTGCGTTGCGTTCCACCTCGAAGAGTTTCTGAGCACGCATGTCCACCACCGCCTATCCTCGCGAGGCCGAATCCGAGCCGGCTCCTACCCGCTTGGGTAGGCTGGCCCCTAGCCTCGCGGCCCCGCACAAACTGGCGGACGCCCTGGAAGCCGGGCAACGCAGGCGGCGGCTTGTGACAATGGCTTTGGTGGTTCTCCTGCTGGGCGGGCTGGTGCTTTCGCTGACCGTTGGAGCCGTACAGGTTCCGCTTCGCACCCTGGGGCAGATTCTCTGGGACGCTCTCCCTTTCGTGGGAGCCGAGGGGCAGGCCAGCGTGCGTGAAGAGGCTGTGATTCTTCAGATTCGCATGCCTCGGTTCCTGCTCGCCCTGTTTGTGGGAGCCGGCTTGTCCCTGAGTGGGGCCTTGATGCAGGGCTTGTTTCGAAATCCTCTCGCCGACCCCACGCTCATCGGTGTCAGTAGCGGAGCCGCCTTGGGAGCCGCCACGGGGATCGTACTAGGAAGCCAACTGGCTATCTTGAGCGGGTGGTCCATCGGAGCTGGCGCCTTTGCGATGGGACTGCTCGTCGCGGTGATCGTCTACCGTATTGCTACCCGGCATGGGCGCACGTCGGTTGAAAGTATGTTGCTCGCCGGCATCGCCGTCAATGCGCTCTGTGCGGCGCTCCTCGGTGTCCTGGTGCTTTTCGCAGACGACGGACAACTACGCGACCTCACGTTCTGGACCCTCGGTGCGCTTGGTGGTGCGACATGGACGACGCTCATCGGGCCCATGTTGACCGTCGTGGGCCTGTTGGCGCTGATCACGAAGCTCGCGCCGGCGCTCAATGCCATGGCGCTCGGCGAAGCCGAGGCGGCGCATTTGGGCATCCACACTCAGCGCGTCAAGTACGTCGTGATCGGCCTGGCAGCTTTGACTGTTGCTGCCGGCACGGCGGTCTCGGGCTTGATAGGCTTTGTCGGGCTCGTGGGTCCACACATCGTCCGCCTCATGGTGGGGCCAAACCATCGCTATCTCCTCCCCCTCTCGGCTCTGGCAGGGGCCTGTCTCCTGCTCTATGCCGACGTGCTCGCTCGCACAGCCCTCGCCCCGTCCGAAATCCCTATCGGTATCGTGACAGCGCTCATCGGGGCACCGTTTTTCCTCTGGCTCCTTCTCCAACGCCAACGCTGACGCCCCCATGGAATCTAGATCTTCCGAGCTCCTTGCGTACTCCCCCCACGGGCAAGTCGAGCGGTGCCCATGTTGTGGCGAACCGGTGCTCACGTTTCATGAGTCCTCCGTCACGCTCCCGGCCGCTCCACTGGCAGAGGTCCGCAAGCAAGTGGCCGAGTTGCACGATAAGATGTGCACCTGCACCGGGTGCGAAGCGTGGCGGCTACGCATTCGCACGCCGCACGAGTTCGT
>JBCDHV010000576.1:0-2769 GCA_038749615.1 Bacteroidota bacterium | reverse complement strand
TGCCCAGTTCGCCATCGAGTCTGCCGCGCCGAATCCGTTTCAGGTCCGGACCACACTCCACGTTCGCCTCGGCGTGCCCCAGCGTCTGCACCTCACCGTGTACGACACGCAAGGCCGGCTCGTGGCCGATGTCTTGAACGCAGCGCACCCCTCCGGCCGGCACCAGATCGAGGTTGATGGCTCGCGATGGCCGGTGGGCGTCTATTTCGCCCGGCTCAGCACCGAGGCCGGCGAGCAAACGTTCAAGCTGGTCAAGGTGTAGCAGCCAGGCCGTCCAGCATTGGTGCCGGCGTGCTACCTTGCGGTCTCCCATTCGCCGCCCCTGCCTGCAAAGACGCAGCCATGACCACGCCCCGCCCCCTCTGGAAGACGCTCTCACTCGAAGTGGGCTCCATCGTGTTCGCCGTCCTCCTGGCACTCGGCGCGAATGCTTGGTATCAGCACGTGCAGGAACAGCAGCTCGTCCGCTCCGTGCTCGCAAACATCCGCGCAGAGTTGACGCACAACACGGAGGCCGTCGAGCAGGCCCTCTCGTACCACGAATCGATCGCCGACACCCTGGCCCGCGTACGGTTCTCAGAAGAGCCGGCCGGCTCGTTCGACCTTCAGGGCGTGTGGCGGGGTGCCCAGGTGCCAGACTTCAAGGACTCGGCGTATCAGACAGCGGTCGTCACGGGTACGCTTGCGCTCATGGAGTTCGAAACCGGCAGCCGGCTGGCCTCGCTGTACAAGCAACAGTACACCGTCGAGCACTTGTTCGAACGGTATCTGGAGGCCCTACTGATTTCGCCGGGCGACCCCGAGCGAACGACGCTCATCGTGGGCATGATGGCTGGAGACATCGTGCTGGGTGAGCAAGCCTTGCTCGGCAGCTACGAAGAGATGCGTGTCTTCCTCAACGAATAAGGCGCGTCCTTCTGGCTCAGGAGAGAAACGTAGAAACGCCCCGCCGGCTACGCTGACGGGGCGTTTTTTGATACTCGGAAGCGTCGAGGACTAGGCCCGCGGCTTCACTTCTACCTCAGCGTCCGTGCTTCGGCCGTCTCCCATTTCGAGCTGGGAGCCGCCCGGAAACTGCTTGATGTGTTGCTGCTCCGTAGCACGCCCGTTGCCGGCTGACACAGGCGAACGCTCGGAGATGTAGAATTTACCGTCGCTCAGCGTGTCCGTGTGATCGATGGCCGCCTTGGCGGCTTCGCGCATCGAACGGTCGGCGTTCTTGTTGAGCGCGCGGATGTTCTCGTTGATGGTGAGTTCGGCCATCTCGAAGAAGTGGAGCGCAGCCGCTTGATCGCGGAGGAATTCCGTGCCTCGAACGCCGGCGCGGAGTTGAGCGCTCAGCTTGGACAGCACCGCCGACATCGCGAACAGGTGGATCGCCGTGTCTGAGATCCGCGCTTGTATCGTCTGACGCGTGACGATGTGCTCCTTGTTCTTCATGCTCGCCAGCTTGAACCAATGCGAGTGGTCCCGGACGAGCTTGGCGAGGCGGTCGGCGAACGGCCGGAGGTCCGGGTGGTAGCCCGAGATAACCGGTTTCTTCGGCTTGATGCGCAGGACGAGTTGTAGCCCGAGCGGAATCGCCCGGCTCATGATCGCCGGGTTGAGCGCGTTGGTCACCATCCGGCCGATGTTCTCAAACGGGTTCTCGTCCGTGTCGTAGAACATCGCCGTTTGGACGCCCAGCATCTGCTCGGCCAACTGCTTGCCGCCGTAGGCAAACACAAACGACCACATCACTTCGTTCGCCCCCTCCACGATCCGGTAGATGCGGGCATCCCGGAACGCGCGCTCAAGCTCGTTCTCCGTCATGTAGCCTTCGCCACCCATGATCTGCATGGCATCGTCGATGACCTGCCAGCCCATTTCAGAGGCAAACACCTTGGCCGCGGCCGTCTCGACCATGATGTCGGAATCGTGCCGGTCCAGCATGCCGGTCATCATGTAGAGCATCGCGTCGATGGCATACGTGTAAGCGGCCATGCGGGCGATCTTCTCCTGGACGAGGTCGAAGTCGGAGAGCGGGCGGTTGAACTGGTACCGCGTGCGGGCCCATTTCGTGGCCTGGTCGCGGGCCTTCTTGGCTGCACCCAAGATGCCGGACGACAGCGTGCAGCGGCCGTAGTTGAGGCACGTCAGCGCTACGTTGAGGCCTTTGCCTTCTTTGTGGAGGCGGTTGGCGACGGGCACCTTGACGTTCGTAAACCGAATGCGCGCCTGCCACGTGCCACGGATGCCGCACTTGCTCCGGTTTTTCTGAAAGATGTCGACGCCCTCCATGTCTGGCGTGACGATGACCGCCGTGACGGCCTGCTTCTTCTTGCCAGTCTTCGGATGCTCGATCCACTGCTTGCCCATCACGGTGAACATCCCGCTGAGCGCGCCGGACGTGCTCCACTTCTTCTCGCCGTTGACGATGTAGTGGGTGCCGTCTTCGCTGAGCTCGATGGTCGTTTCCTGACCACCAGCGTCACAGCCCACGTTCGGCTCGGAGAGGCAGAACGCAGAGAGGTATTCGCGCGCGACTTTCGGGAGGTATTCCTTCTTCTGCTCGTCGGTGCCGAAGAGCATTAGCGCCTTGCAGCCAATCGACTGGTGGGCCGAGACCACGACGGACGTGCTTCCACACGCCGCACCAATCCGTTCCAGCACCCGGTTGTAGCTCGTCACGCCCAGCCCGAGCCCACCGTACTCCTCAGGGATCGTCATGCCCATCACGCCGATCTCGAAGAGGCGGTCGATGCACCACTGAGGAATGCGCTCCTCCTG
>JBCDHV010000575.1:0-2782 GCA_038749615.1 Bacteroidota bacterium | reverse complement strand
CTCAATCCCAGCGGTACCGAGAACCGGACTTGCTCTTTCGCGAAGCCGGCTGGTAGCGGTTCGGTCTTCGGAGGCAACACCCGAAGCGTCCACCAGAACGCCCCGACGAACCGCGTGACGGCGTACGCCACGAGCCCCCACATCCCGACGACGAGGCCATACCCGAGCCACAACGGCCCGAGAAGCCCGAAGAACCGCGTCAGACTCGTCAGGATCTGAAACCACGCGGCATCGACCTGCCGGTCGGAGGCCAACATCAGGTTGTCGAACGGCCACGACGGGACTTCGAGCAACACGACGAGCGCGATCAGTGGCAAGAGCTGCTCCACGGCCTGCACGTTCTCCGCGGACCATCCGGGCAACAGCGTCTCGGCAAAGAGCGCCACGCCCACCATCACGGCCGCTCCTACCAGCGCGAGTGCTCCGAGCAAGCCGGCCGTCTGGAACGCCAGCGCCCGTCGCGCCCCGACGCCAACGCGCTCGAAAAAGTAGAAGATGCTGTCCGGGAAGCCCAGCGTCGCGAACACGCGGACCGACGTGTAGATGACGAGGATGTAGCTGATGACCCCGAACTCTTCTTTCGGCAAAATCCGAACGAGCGCAACCGCCGTCGTCAGATCGACCACCGTCGTCAGGATCCGGGAGAACACGACGACGCCGGCTTTATCGGCCAGGGACATGCAGAAGAGGGGAGGGGGCCAAACGTCGGCGCATGGAAGGACTGTGGACTAGCGATGGGAGCTAGAGGCCGAAAGTAGCGATCCGGCCGTAAATCGTTTCTAGCCGCTCAACCATGCCTCGGATATCATGATGCGTTTCGACGAACTGCCGGCCGGCGTGGCTGAACCGCTCGGCTAACTCTGGCGTGTCGGCAAGGGCGCCCAAAGCGCGGGTGAGGCCGGCGTCGTCTCGCTCGTCGTGCAGCAGCCCCGTCTCACCGTCGATTACGATTTCTGGTATGCCCGAGTGCCGGCTCGCGATGACCGGCAGCCCCGACGCCATCGCCTCGACGATGATCTGCGGCATGCCTTCCTTGTCGGCATTGCCGGCCAGCACGCTTGGGACGAGCAGGGCATCGTGCCGTTGCAAGGCGTCGAGGATTGTGGCATTCTCAGCTCGGCCGTGGAAGGTGATGCCCTTCGAGATACTAGCCTTTGCTTCAAGTTCTGCGCGAAGCGGCCCATCGCCAAACACATTGAGCGAAACCTCGCGTCCTTGGCTCCGAAGTGCTTGGACGGCCTCGATGGCATACGCGAAGCCTTTCTTCTCGACGAGCCGGCCCACCGCGATCAACCGTAGCGCCGATTCGGGTTGCCGGCGCGGCGTAAAGCGCATCGCCTCGGTGTCGATGGCGAGCTTCACCACGTCGATCTTGGCTTCTGGGAAGCCTTGGGCCACGAGATCGCGCTTCATCTCCTCGGTGATGGCAATGAAGCAATCGCCCTCCCGAGCGAGCGTCCGGTACCGGCGCGTCCAGCCGGCCTCGCCTGGAAGTTGTAGCACATCGAAGCCGTAGAACTGCGTGAGCAGCGGAATGCGATGCCGGCGTTTGAGCCCCAGGAGCCGGAAGCCGCTGATGCCAAAGTGCGCATGAATGACCGCCGGCTCGACGGCCCGGGCCACGCGGTGCAGAAACGGCGGCGTACGGTTCAGCTTCAACATCACCCGGTCGGCCACACTCGCCGGCGTGGCGAGCGGCAGGCCGGCCGTGTAGTGATCCGGCACCATCGTCGCCACATGCGGCGTGTAGCGCTGATGCCCCCGCACCATCCGGTCGATAAACGTCTCGGTGAGCGAGAGATACCGCGTTTTGAAATGCAGGACAGTCATCGGTATTTGGTGTTTGGTATTTGGTGTTTGGTATTTGGTGCTTAGCGCTGACTGAGCGTGCTGGTAGGAATGACCGCCTTCGAGGTCGGGTGGGGCTGAACTTGGGACACTGGCAAACCCTCCAAGCGGGGTCCAAACACTAAAAACTAAACACCGGTGCGGAGCACCCTTACCGCACGCGCAGCGACTCGGGGATGCGATCCACGTCGGCCAGCCAGCCGGGAAGGTCTTGGGCAATGAGGGGGGCCATCAGAGCGCCCTTGGAGCCGAGGGCCGTGAAAAGCCAGACGTTGGGTTGATCGGGGAGAGGGCCGGCCATGGGGAGCCGGATGTTCGGAACGGTCACCCGTACGCCGGCACGGTGGCCGATGATCTCCGCATCCCGGAGCGCCGGCAGGATTCGCGTCGTCTTCGCGAGGACGGCCTGCCGGCCTTCTTCGCTTGGGACGACCTCGCCGAAGTCGTGCCTGTAGGTGCTACCCAAGAGCAGGTGTCCCTCGGTCGTCGGGACGACGTATCCGCCGGCGGAGAGCGGAATCTCCAGCTTGAGGCCTGCCGGTGGGCGAACCCTGAGCGTTTCGCCCAGGATGCGGTGTAACGAGAGCCCCGCCAGTGCCGGATGCGTTGCCGCGCCGTCCCCGTGCGCAAGCAAGAGCCGGTCGGTTGTAAGTTCTCGGCCATCCGCCAAGGACACACGAACTCCCGATCCAGCAGTCGACCACTCGGTCATTTTGCCACGGACGATCTCGGCTCCTGAAACCTCGATGAGTCGCGCACAAAACGCCGGCACGTCGAGTGCTCCGCCGGTGCGCACCCGTAATGCCCCGTGCGGGGCAACAGCCTCCGGGACATGCTCGGCCGTCTCCTCGGCGCTCCACCACGTGCCATGCGCCGGCACGGCCTCCGCGGTGCGTTGGAAAAAGCCGGCTTGCTTCGCATCGAGCGCCGGCCG
>JBCDHV010000574.1:0-2785 GCA_038749615.1 Bacteroidota bacterium | reverse complement strand
TCTACGTGGCCGGCTCCACGTGCCCACCGGGCGCCGCAACTTCGCGGATTTCGATTATGCAGCCTACCTCGCCCGCCGGCACATCCACGTCCTGGCCCGCACGGACACCCTAGAGGTTTTGCGCTCAAATTGCTCCAGTGGGCTCAACCGGATCCAGCTATACGTCGGCCAAGCCCTTAGCCGGCATGTAGCCTCGGATGAGGTCCGCGCCATCAGCCGTGCCTTGCTCCTCGGCGACCGGTCCGGACTCTCCGATGACGTTCGCACGCAATTTGCCGATACCGGCCTCATGCATCTGCTGGCCATCTCCGGATTGCACGTCATGCTCCTTGGGCTTGCCATTCACCGCCTACTTGGGCCGGTGCTTCGGCGGTTGGGTTGGCGCTGGTCGTACGTGGAGGCCGGCCGGCTTGGCGTGACGGGCCTCGTGCTCGTCGGCTACGCCCTCGTGACCGGAGCGCCCGCGTCTGTGGTTCGCGCCGTTGTGATGGCCGGCTTTTTGGCCGTAGCGCCTCTCGTTGCCCGAACGAGCCGACCCTACAACGCGCTGGGAGGCGCAGCGCTCGTCTTGTTAGCGTGGCGCCCAGGGTTTGTCTTCGATGCCGGGTTTCAGTTGTCGTTTTCGGCCGTGGGAGCGCTGTTGTACCTGACGCCGGCCTTCGAATGCTGGACACCTGCCTGGGTGGACCGCCGCGCACGGTTCGTGGCCAGCAGCATCCGAGCGTCGCTGGCTGCTACACTCGGCACACTACCCGTTCTGCTTTGGCATTTCGGGCAGGTTGGATGGGGAGGGCTCGTTCTGAACCTCCCAGCTATCCCGCTGACGGCCGGCTTGTTGGGAGCGAGCACTCTCACTGCCCTCACGGCGCCGTTCCCGTTCGCATCGGCCTCGTTTGGAGCTGCCGCCGATGTGTGCGGTCGGATTTTGCTTTGGACTGCTGAGTGGGGCCAGGCTGGCTTCGGATGGGCACAAACCAAAGGAATGATTCAGAATCCTCTTTGGGCTGCCGTACTCGTCTCTGGCCTCGTGGCGCTCGGGGCCACCTCAGTGCGCGTCCGTTACCGTGGAGCAGTCTGCGCGCTGTTGCTTGCCAGCGTGGTGCTGTGGGCTGGCATCGGCGCTCATCGATACGAGCCGGCCCTCGACGTGGTGTTCTTCGACGTTGGGCAGGGCGATGCAGCGCTCGTGCGCTTCCCAGATGGCGCAGGTGTGCTGATCGACGCCGGCCCCGCCTCCCAGTACACGAATGCCGGCGAGCGTGCCGTGCTGCCTCATGTGGCCGCTCACGGGATCGAATCTATCGACGCGGCCTTGGTCTCCCATCCTCATTTGGATCACTACGGAGGATTCGCCGCCGTGCTTCGTGAGATGCCTGTGGGCCGGCTCATCACGAACGGACAGATGAGTGCGTCACCCCTCTATCGTGGATTGCTTGCCTCCGCAGATTCTCTGGGCGTGCCCGTTCAGGCCGTCCGTGCCGGGGATACCCTCCAGATCAGCCCGACCGCACGGATCGAGGTCCTGCATCCTACGCACAAACCAGCCGAGGACGAAGATCCGAATGAGGCCTCACTGGTCGTGCGAGTCCGCTATGGTAGCTGCAGCATACTGTTCATGGGTGATGCAGAAGCCGGCGCTGAGCACGCCCTGCTTTCCATGTACGGAGACCGATTGCGGACCGATATGGTCAAGGTTGGGCATCACGGGTCAAAAACCAGCAGCACGCCGGACTTCGTTCAGGCTACCCGAGCAAGAACAGCAATCGTGAGCGTTGCCTCTCGTAATCGATACGGGCTCCCAGATGAGGAAGCTCTGAGGACGTGGGATCGGGCAGGGGCCGATGTGATTGAGACGAGGCAGGGCGGTGCTGTACGACTGCGATGTACCCCTGACGGCGTATATCACTTTTCGAGGCCTCGGTAAGTCTGCCAATCTGGCATGTATCACTTATTGATATACATTGATATATCGAACGAATTGATCCACACTCTTTAAAAAAGACTGTTCAAGATCATGTTTTTATAAAGTTAAATAGAGTAGTAGTGATAGGGACGTGGAAATGTGGACACTTGGTTTTTCCTCAGACTGCTTCTCTTTTTGTTGGAAACGTCTGAAGAGATATACCCAAGTTTTCAACATTGTCCACATTCTCTAACATGGAAAAATGCTAGACTTATATCAATTGATTGTTCGAAATCCACAAATCCACGCATTTCCACATTACATCTAGGTAACATTGAATCTGACTTGTCCACATCTCGCCAACGGTACGGAAATCTTGTTCACGGCAGGAGGCCTGTGGATGAACGTCTAGGATCGTGTGGAGAGCTGGCTGGTTATCCCCAAGCCCCCAGGGTCTCAAGTGATATCCCCCGTCTGGACACGGGATTTCCACACACTTGTCCACGATGTTGGCAACATGTTTCAGCGTATGTGCGCGGCTTCAGGTGATCTGCTCTCGTTGACTCACTGCGGCCGGCTTGGCAGCTTGCCGGCACGCGTGCTGACTTCGGGACACTGGTTTCTGCCGGGAAGGACAAGTCCCGGGGCAGGTGAAGCGGTCGCGGATATTCAGTGCGAACGCACCCCTTGATGTAAGGGCTACCCGCTCTCCTGACGGTGTGTGCCAGGAGGCCTGATCACAGAGGGTCCAGTACACGGCAAGTAGATCGCGTCACCCTGACGGCGATGGACTCACCGCGCGAACGTGCACGCTCCGATCATTCTCCAATGATGCGAGCTTACCCTGAGGTCTTCCCCAGCCGGCGAAAAATCTCCTTCTTG
>JBCDHV010000573.1:0-2786 GCA_038749615.1 Bacteroidota bacterium | reverse complement strand
CAGCCCGTAGGCGTTGGCGTCGAGGGCCATCAGGAGGCCGCGGCTGAGCAGGTAATCGCCGAGTAGGACCGCGACCTTGTTCTTCCACACCGCGTTGATCGAGAACTGCCCGCGCCGGCGGTCCGCTTCGTCCACGACATCGTCGTGCACGAGCGTTGCCGTATGCAGTAGCTCGACGAGCGAGGCCGCCTCGTACGCCGTCTGTGTGACCCCACCTGACGCCTTGGCCGTCAGCAAGACCAACATGGGCCGGACCTGCTTTCCCTTGCGTTTCAGAACGTACTGCACCACCCGGTCGAGCAGCCACACGTCGGTGGCCATCTGCTCGCGGAAATGGTCCTGGAACTGCGCCAGTTCGCCTGAAACGGGCTGCCGGATCTCGGAAAGACGAGTCGAACGGCGCGGGAGCGTAAGTGGGGAAGCCGGAGAAACGGGCATGGAGCGGGGCACTTTCAGAAAAAAGTGAAAACGTGTACGCTGCTACGATACGCCGCTCAACGAGTTTCGGCAAGCAAGCCGATTCCACCCTTGGCAGAACGTCTTGAATTTGGTAAACTAAGCCCAGCGTCAGCCGGCCGCTTCGTCTTTGGCCCGTCCATAACCGCCGCGGCGCCCATCGCTCGCGCGTAGCCTCCCACATCGCAAGCGTGAGCCGGTCCTTTCTCGCCGGTCCTTTCTTAGGGGCTCGCCCCTCTATTTCCACCTCCTCCATGTCCCACGAACACCTGCTGTTCCGCCGCTTTCTTTCTGTTTGTAGCCTCCTGATTCTTTTGGCGCTGCCGGCACTCGCTAGTACGCCCGAAGCGTCCGGCGTCGCCTCGCCGGCACCGGTCGAGCTCGTCTCAGCGGCCGCGGCCGACGATGGGGACCATCCGGCACCGCCGGCGTGGCTCGTGATTCCGTTTGTGGTGCTCCTGCTGCTGATTGCGACGGGGCCGTTGTTCTTCGCGCACCACTGGCATCATCATTATCCGAAGTATGCGGTAGCCCTGGGGACCATCACGGGGCTCTACTACATCTTCGTGCTGCATTCGGCGACGCCGGTCATGCACGCCGCCGAGGAATATTTCTCCTTCATCGCCCTGCTGGCGTCGCTCTACATCGCGTCTGGAGGCATCCTGATACGGATGAACAAGAAGGGGACGCCGATCGTCAACGCGGCCTTGCTGCTCTTCGGCGCGCTGATCTCGAACGTGATCGGAACCACGGGGGCCTCCATGCTGCTCATCCGGCCGTACATGCGGCTCAACGAGGGGCGCATCCGGCCGTACCACATCGTCTTCTTTATTTTCACCGTGTCGAACGTTGGCGGGGCGTTGACACCCATCGGGGATCCGCCACTG
The DNA here is from genome assembly GCA_038749615.1 of Bacteroidota bacterium. GTDB lineage: Bacteria > Bacteroidota > Rhodothermia > Rhodothermales > DATKEJ01 > JBCDHV01. The sequence continues at coordinate 1,443 of JBCDHV010000573.1, read as the reverse complement.
TTCTTGGGCTTCTTGCGGGGCGTGCCGTTTTTCTGGACGCTCGTCCACGTCTGGTACATCTGGTTGCCGACGATCCTGCTCATCGTTCTGGTGTTCTACTTCGTCGACCGCAGGAACCAGCAGACGAGTTCGCGTGAGCTTGAGCCGGGAGCTCCCTCGTTCCAGATCACGGGTAAGAAAAACTTCGCCTGGCTCGCGCTCGTCGTTATCTGTGTCTTCATCGATCCGAACGTGCTGGCCTTCGTGCCGGAGTTGCATTTCGGGAGCGTCCATTTGCCCTTTGGCATCCGCGAAATCATCATGTTTGCGATCTGCTTCCTCTCGTACCGGCTGGCGAGCCAAGAGGCGCTGCGCGGAAACGATTTCAACTTCGAGCCCATCAAGGAGGTGGGCTACCTGTTCATCGGGATCTTCCTGACCATGCAGCCGGCTCTTGAACTAATTGGCGGCTACGCGCGCGAAAACGCCGACGCCCTCGGGGTGTCGACGTTCTACTGGGGGACAGGCATCCTATCCGGCATTCTCGACAACGCGCCCACGTATGTCAGTTTCCTCTCCGCTGCGATGGGCAAGTTCGGCCTGAGCGTCAACGAGTTGTCCGACGTAGCAGCCTTCGCTGCCGGCAGCAGTGATCCGAGTACGATCATCTACCTCGAAGCGATCTCGGTGGCGGCGGTGTTCTTCGGCGCGCTCACCTACATCGGCAACGGCCCGAACTTCATGGTGAAAGCCATCGCCGAGTCGGCCGGCGTCGAGTGCCCATCGTTCTTCGGCTACATGGTCCGCTACGCCCTGACCATCCTCATCCCGATCTACTTCGTCGTCTGGGTCATCTGGTTCAGCGGATGGGTGTTTTAGCCCAGGTGAAGACGGTTGCGAATTATGATTTATGATTTGGGATTTATGAAGGGTTGATCGTACAGTCAGCGCTCACCCTGAACCGTGTAGCTCTGCCAGAGACTGAACTGAACGAACCGATCTAGCGAGACTGCACCGCTCCTCATAAATCATAAATCCCAAATCATAATTCCCGACCGTCCCAAATCATAATTCTCCAGCGATGTCCTGCACGACCTGCTAACGCCCCCGAATGAGGCGTTGTCTGGCACGAAATGTAGGAGCCGGCCTACAACGCCTGGGTGTCAATTGGACGGGCTACGTAGTATCTTGTCTCTCTCGCTTGTAGGCACCCTTGGCAGGGAAAGCGAGACTTGCTATTACTTGAGGCAACTCGGGCTCGTCCCGATTAAACGGTCCGTTCGTTCGGTTGAGGCATACCGGGCGAGTGCACCAGAGGAAGTGACATGAGGCAATTTTGGGGTCAAACCCTGGACGCAACTGCGGTTCGCATCCAGGTGATCGTGCATTTCTTTCTAATCATCGGAGTCCCGGTCTGGGGCATACTCTACGAGTATACCGACCCAGCCGCCTACGACCCCGTGT
>JBCDHV010000572.1:0-2793 GCA_038749615.1 Bacteroidota bacterium | reverse complement strand
TTCGTTTTTGACCAAGAAGCAACGCGCGTGATACGCGGTGCCCAGTTCTACCCCGCGTTGGCCGACGGAAATCCCGTAGCCGGCACCGTCCGCATTCCGATTCGGTTCGAACAGTAAGAAGCTGTTTTGATGTTCAGTTTGGAGCGAGCGAGAGCTCGTTGGGAGTGGATGTGCTCATGACGTTGGAGGTGCATACCGGGGGTACGGACCGAGAACGCAGGAGCAAAGACGCCCCAACGAGCCGAGCGCAGCCCAAAATCAACCATCCAAAACAGCTTCTAAGACGAGCGGCTTCGTCTCTGCGGTGCTAGCCTTCGCTTTCCAGTACCAACCCGTTGGCAACTTGAATGCGAAAGCTCGGCTCGTCGACGCCGGCGGATTGTAGCGCAGGGCGCAAGAGCAATTCTAAGGCGCGGGCCGTGTTGACCTTGGGCTGCGTCGCGTCTGCCAAATGGGCTTCAGCTTGTTCGCGCAGGGCCGAGCGCACGCGCGCGAGGGCACGCCGTTCTTGTTCAGCTCCACTTCGTGACTGAAGCCTGGCCCACCCCACTTCCGTTCGCATTTCCGCCTGCTCCAGCATGGCTTCGACGGAGAACACACTGAGAGCCGGCAGATTCAGAGTCACCACGCCGGCTTCGTCGATTTGAATGTCCTCTGTGGAGAGTTCTCGGACGTCAAACCCGTATGACACGCGTCCGGGTACGCGAAGGGTTACCGTCGTACGCCCGAGGTCAATGTTCAGCGGTACGAAGAGGCTCGGAACGACGATGGACTTCTGGCTCTCTTCCTGAATCGTGGTTGCGATGTCCAGCGTGCCGGTGACGTAAAACGAAGCCGGCGCCTCTCGCTGCAACGTGGTCACTACCGTCTCCCGCACAGACTCGACGGTCCAGTTCGGCCGGGCAAACCAGATGCCTACCGCGATGCCCAACAGGAGCAGGATGACGCCTACGAGCAGCTTGAATTTCATGACCTGGGGCGGGTAGAACGTGGATAGGAGCACGCGCGCAATCTACCTCTTGCTTGGCCGCGTGATCCAGTCGCTCCACGAACCGGCGTAGAGTCTCGGCATCGGCAACCCTGCAATCTGCGTGGCGAGGATGTCGTGCGCGGCCGTCACGCCGGAGCCGCAGTACACGATGATCTCGCCGAGATCACGAAAGCGTTCACGCAGCAGATCGGGGGGGTTGAAGCGGCCGGTTTCTGGATTCAGGTTTTCCGAAAAAGGCCGGTTGATGGCCGTCGGAATGTGGCCGGCGACGGGATCGATGGGCTCGTGCTCGCCCCGGTAGCGTTCAGCAGCGCGAGCATCCACCAACGTGCATCGGCCCGTCTCGATGCTCTCCGCCACGAACGCTCCGTCCACGGCCAGTTCGCCGCGCACGTTGGGCACAAACCGACGCGGAGCCGGCATCACCGCCACAGACTCCACCGGAAAGCCCTCCTCCACCCACGCTGGCCAGCCGCCATCCAGCACCGCGACGGCCTCGTGCCCCATCCACTTCAACATCCACCAAAGCCGGCTGGCGATGGCTCCGCCCTTGTCATCGTAGGCGACCACCTGAACGTCTTGACCAACGCCCCAACTCGACAGACGCGCGGCGAACGTTTCTGGGGATGGCAGCGGATGCCGGCCGGTAGTGCCAGCTATCACCGGGCCCGACAGGTCGCTGTCCAGGTGCGCGTATACCGCGCCGGGGATGTGCGACGTGCGGTACGCGTGCCGGCCGGCGTCGGTATCGGCCAGCGAAAACCGGCAGTCGATCACGCGCCAGTTGGGTTGCGCAAGCCGAGTCTTGAGTTCGGCCGGCGAAATGATCGTGCGATATTCGAGCGAGGTCGGCATGTCTGCGGGAGGCGTTGACTATTGGGGCTGTACGGCGTAGCGTAGGGTACGAACTGAATGTGGTCTGTATGCCGTATCCCCTCCCCCATGATCGGCCCATTCATCGCTTGGTCGAGAACCGAACGACGTTCGGCGGCCAGGATGTCGAGTTGGCCATCTACGATACCCTTCAACCGGCGGAATTCGTCGCGCTCGAAGCTGCCCACCCGCTCTATTGCGGAATGGTCACTGGCGAGAAGCAGATTCACGTCGATGGTCTGGCCCCCTTTCCGTTTCTGCCGACGGAATCGCTCGTCTTGGCTCCGGATCAGCGGATCCACATCGACTTTCCCGGGGCATCCACGGATACTCCCACCACGTGCTTAACCGTCGAGATCGAGCGTGGGAAAATCCAGAACATCCTGGGCCACCTCGACGAGCACCACGGCCGGCATGACCGCTCCTGGGCGATGCCGGACGCCCCGTACGCGCACTTCGGCAACCCGATGCGGATTGAGTACTTGCTCGGTACGCTGACGCGGCTCTTTACGGAGAACCCGCCCTACCGCGACGCGCTCATCGACCTGAATGTCACCGAGTTGACGCTTCGGATGCTACAGACTCAGGCCCGTGTCATCCTGCTTGATCAAACGGCTGCACACGAAGCCTCCAACGGCCTCGCCGCAGCCGTCGCACACGTGCGCAGCAATGTGCATCGCCGCATCGACATCGAAGAACTGGCAACGGCCGCCTGCATGAGCGAGGCCAGTCTGTACCGCTACTTCAGCAACGAGTTAGGCCTGACACCCCTGCAGTTCGTCCACCACGAGCAAATGAAGGAGGCCCGCCGGCTCCTCAGCCTCCCTGGGCAAACCGTCACCGGCGTCAGCCTCGCACTCGGGTTTCGCAGCATCAGCCACTTCATCCGGCTTTTCCGCCGCGCCTACGGCATCACGCCGAAGCAGTAT
>JBCDHV010000571.1:0-2815 GCA_038749615.1 Bacteroidota bacterium | reverse complement strand
GCGGTCAGCGGCGAGAGCTTCTAAGGCGTAGCGGCCGGCGGGAAGGCCATTCAGGGAGACCCACTGCTCGCTGGTGCCGGCTGGCAAATCCGAGGTCCAGGACCGGAGCACTCGGCCGGATGTATCGACGATCCGCCATTGGACGGCAGCGGCACGGTCGAGCACGAGCCGCGTGCGGACGGCTTCGGTAGCTGGGTTTGGGAAGACACCGAACCCGAAGTGCACTGGTGTTTCTGCGTCGGTGCCCACGGCGGTAGGTGGGCCGAGTTCGGCGAGATCCTCGCCGGCCTGGCTGAGCAGTTGGGTGCGGTCGCAAAAAGTCGTGGCGAACTCGCTGTTTAGGGCTCGGGCGTAGACGATGTACTGCTCGTCGAGGCGGAACGGGAAGCCACAGGCGGCCTCGTTGTCGGCTGTGGCAACGGTTATCTCCGTCGCCTCGACGCCTTTCCAGACCCCATCGACGGACATGCGGACGCGGAGGCTACCGTCTGAAACCCGTGCCTCCGTGACCGTGGCTACAAACACCGCTTCAGCTTCATTCAGGGCTTGCGCCGGCGGAGGCCAAGCGATGCACGAACACCCGAGAGCAATCCCGGGGATGAGCAGCGCAACGAGCGTACAGATCTGCCGCATGGAAGGTTGGTCGTACGTTAAGGAATGGCGCAGCTGGTGTACTCCTGCGCATCACATCCGTTAGACCGTCCATCAGCTCCAGACATTCCCCGTTTTCCCCGGCACATCTAGCGCGTTGCTAGGTCGCCTCTATCAGCACCACCCGGCTCTTGTCTGAGCGGACGATGCCGCGGACGAACGACCGGAACGCTTCGTATGACTCTGCCGGCGCGTCGGTGCGGGCCATGCGAAGCCGGCGGGTGAACCGGAGCCGGCCGTCATCGAGAAGGGTCGTTTCGGTGTCGAACGTGCCGAAGTCCGTCTCGAGATGCACCGGTGCCGGCATGCTCTCCGGCCTGAAGCCGGCGGGTACGTGGAAATAGACCGTATCCGTATCGACGTATGGATAGGGTCCTGTGCGCACCGGATGCTGCCGAGGCCCATCGAGACGGTCCGGAACGTTGGTCCAGCGCTCCATGAGGTTCGGCGCGATGAACAGTCGCTTACCTGAGCGCGACGCATACCGAGGCAAATCGAGCGAGAGGGGAAGCTCGAGTGTTTCGTGCCGCTCGTCGATGCCGGAGAAATCAGTCTCTTGCAAACTGAAGCTCGGAATCTGAATCATTTCCCGGATCGCCTGATCCCGCTCCAGAGCCGAGGCCTGGGCAAACTGGCTCCGGATGCGGCCGTGCTGATTGCCACTGTACCGGGTGACGATCTCCGCCGTGGCGTCGCCCGTCTTCGTGAGCCGGACCGTGGCGACGCGGTCTTGCCGGTTGTCTTCTGGGGCCGTTGCTGGCGTACGGACCAACTGACCGCCCCGCTTGGTGATGAGCAACGCATGCCGGTCTTCCGTAAACGAGCCGAGGTAGCCGAACGGGGCCGTCTGGCTGGTGCATTCGAGCCAGAGCGTATCCGCCGGTGCTCCTCCGTTGGCCGCCTCGCTCATCGGCACGGCGAGGATGACGTGGTTAAACTGGAGTAGACTCGAAAACTCCGGGCTGACGTCCGGCGCGTTCCGGCCGGCGCGGATGAGCGCGTGGTTGCTCTTGATGCCCACCGCTTCGAGTAGGCCTTGCATGTACGTCGTCAGGGCCTTGCAATCGCCGTAGCGCCGCTCGCAGACGTAGCCGGCGGGAAACGACTGGTAGCCCCCAATGCCAAGCTGAATGCTGACATAGCGCGTCGTGCGCTGGAGGTGCTCGTACAGAATCCGCGCCTTTTCCCGGTCTGTCGTGACTCCGGCCACGAGCGACCGCGCCTTGGCGGCTTCCTCATCCGGCAACACCTGCCGGCCTTCGTTGATCAGCCCATACCAGCGCGCTACGCCATTCCACGTCGACATGTCTCCTTCATAGCCGTCCATCTTGAACACCCCCGTGGATGTGACGACGGCCGGCATCTGATCGCGCCAAGCAGGGCCGAAAGGCTCCGTCGTCCATGCCGGAAGAGGGCCGGCTTTCCACGTGTACCGCTGCACCCCGCGCGCCTCGAACAGTTCGGGCTCGAGGTCGAGCAAGCGGTTACGAAAGCGCACCTCAATATCGTCTGGCACGGAAAGCTCCAACGACGCCTGCATGACAGGGTACTGCGAGGATTGCGGCGTCCACTCCGGCCAATAGACGAAGCCCTTGTGCTCAACCTCGTACTGGTACTCGACCGTGTAGGGGTACTGATCGTAAAAGAGATCCACCACCTTGAAGCGGTAGTCATCGTATAGGTTGCCGGCACCCGTGGCTGCGAAATCGTTGATCTCGTCTTTGTCCAGCTTCCGCACGACCTCGCCTGACGCGTCGAGGAGACGGGCCTCGATGCGCTTGACGTTTCGGAAGCGGTTGTACGGTACGACGAGCCGGCCGGCATCCCGGCCTCCGGCTCCCATCACGACGACTCGCACGCGTCGCTGCTCTGTTGCCCGGTCGGTCCGCTCCACCTTGAACGAGGTGCGGTCAAATTCCACCGTGGCGTCGAGCGCGGCCGGCGGGGCGGGTTCAGGCGTACCGGCACCGAGTAGAACAAAAGCAGCCAGCACGGCGCACACGAGGCCGCTGCGAGAAAGGGTAGGTCTCATCCTGATGTGATTACGAGGGGCGGGTGAGCCACAGGCCTCCCACCCCGTTCTTCCTAGTTACCGGTCGCCACCGACACCTGCAGAACCGGCGTCCTCCGAGCCGGCTGCAGGTGCCACCTTGAGTACGATCTG
>JBCDHV010000570.1:0-2821 GCA_038749615.1 Bacteroidota bacterium | reverse complement strand
GAGCGATTCTTCTCGTCGATCCCGCCATCGCCAGACGAAATCGACGCCGCTGAGGCGTATCTGGCCGAGCAGTTCGATACGCTGCCGTTTCCGGTGGCCGGCGCTGTGCCGTTTCCGCTCATTGGCACGACGGGGAGTACCACGGGCCGGCTGGCCTCGCTGCAAGGCGAGACAAACGATGCCGGCCTGTACACCATCTCTGCCGAGGACGTGCTGGGGTGGCGCAACTGGCTGAGCGACCTGACCGAGCCAGAGATACTTGCGCTGGACAGCGGTGCACTCGAAGGCCGCTCCGACGTGTTCACCGCCGGCGTGCTCATCCTGGAGCAATTCGCCACCCGGTTCGGGTTTTCCCGCTACACGGTCAGTTCAGGTGGGTTGCGGCACGGCTTGGCGCTGCGAGCGGCTTCGCGTGGTGCGTAGGGCGTAGATGTGTTGTGTGTGGATGTGTGGTGTGTAGGTCTGCAGTGTGTAGATGTGTGGTGTGTAAGGCGCGAAGACCTGGTAGATTCGGGTGAGCAGGAGTGCGGATCTGGAACCCAAGGTGGGGCGGGTGGTCCGTCCGGGACTCAAGCATTCGTTACGTAGAGGTAGCTATGAATGGAAACGCTCCCCAGAGGCCGTCGGGCATTCTGCCAGGTGTGAAATACACAATTGCCGTGGCGTCCGGTAAGGGCGGCGTTGGGAAAAGCACGATATCGGCGAACTTGGCTGTCGCACTAGCACAGACCGGCGCACGCGTCGGATTGGTCGATACTGACATCTATGGGCCGAGTGTACCCACGATGTTTGGCGTCAAGGACGCGCGCCCGAAAGTCAACCAGCAGCGCAAGATCATTCCGGTCGAGCGCCACGGTGTCAAGCTGCTTTCCATGGGCTTTCTCGTCGATCCCGACAAGGCGGTCGTCTGGCGTGGGCCGATGGTCACAGGGGCCGTCCGGCAGTTCCTCGCCGATGCCGAGTGGGGCGAACTCGACTACCTGATCATCGACATGCCGCCTGGTACTGGCGACATCCAGCTCACGCTCACGCAGACCATCCCGCTCACTGGCGCAATCGTTGTGTCGACGCCCCAGGAAGTCGCGCTCATCGATGCACGGAAGGGAGTCTCGATGTTCGAAACGGTGAGTGTGCAGGTTCTTGGCATCGTCGAGAACATGGCGTACTTCTCGCCACCGGACGCTCCGGAGAAGCGGTATCCGATCTTCGGCGAGGGTGGAGCCCGGCGGTTGGCCAAGGAGCTTGCCGTGCCGTTGCTTGGCGAGATCCCGATCGAAATGCCGGTCCGCGAAGCCGGCGACGAAGGCACGCCCGTGGTCATTGCCGCGCCGGACAGCGCTGCGGCCAAGGCGTTCATCGATATGGCCGCCCGCGCTGCCCAAGAAATCGCTAGCCGCGATTCGAACTCCGGCTTCTCCTTGGACATCGTTTACTCCTAGCGATTCACAAGCCTGAGCGAGGTTTGGCATTCCCGGAAACAACGCGCCATCCTCGATTCGCACTCCTGGAAACAACGCGCCAATCCTCTTTGGCACTCCTGGAAACACTGCGCCAACCCCGTACAGACGTTGCATGCAACGTCTCGGCAGGACATCGCCATGGCTGAAGGAAATCGCCAAGCCGGCATCAACCCATAAATCATAATCCGCTCCCGGACCCAACCCGAGGCACCGGCGTTCGATCTGCACAACACCCACCCCAAGCAGATACTCACGATGACTACAGACGACGGCGCGATGGAGGAACTCTACGACCCCGGAGCTGACCCGGTCTTGCGTCAGCAGATCGAGGAAACTCTGGACACGATCCGGCCCTACTTGATGGCCGATGGCGGCAGCGTACGCCTGCTGGACGTGACCCCAGACCTCGTCGTCGAACTCGAATTGCTCGGGGCGTGTGGTACGTGCCCCATGAGCACCATGACGCTCCGCGCCGGCATCGAGCAAGCACTCAAACGCTCTGTGCCCAAGATCAACCGCGTCGAAGCTGTCAACGCGCCCACGGTCTGAGCGCGATAGACGCTGAGTGTAACAGGCGCGCACGTTTTAAGAGCGAGAGCCGCTTCCTATCTGGGGGCGGCTCTCACTTGTTTAGCCCACTCGCTCGAAGCTTACCGGCCCACCGCAGTGCACGTCGTAGGCGATGGCGGCGTCGATGGCTTGGAGCGCCAACGCCTCTGCGTCTAGGCTGTCCTGCCGGTACAGTGCGTGCAGCGCACCGAGGGCGAAATCGGTGCCGGAGCCAATGGCGTAGTACTGGGTGAACTCCGTTACGCTCAGGTCTGAGCTGACAAAGAAGAGGCCGTTGGGATGGGCGACGAGAAAGGAGCTGTCGATGTCGCCAAAGGGCGAGTCGGCATCGTCAGGTTGGTCCTTGACGAAGGGGTAGCGTTCGTGCAACGCGCCCCAGAACAGCTGGAAGAACTGAAAGACCTCGGCCTTCGAGCCTAGCGCCGGCGGTTCGTCGAAGCCGGCGAGGTAGTCGCGGACGATGTCGTCGTAGAGACTCCAGCCGGCCACACCGAGCACCGCGTCGCCCGTTCGGTAGAGCTTTTCACACCGGATGTTGCCCGCCGGCACCCGCCGCGTCCCGAACGAAATCAGCCCGTCCGCCGCTACGACGGTTTCGCTTCCCTTCCGAACCGCGACGATGATGGACATGGGGGGGGATTTATGATTTGGGAATTATGATTTATGAAGGTCTACTCGCTCCGTTTGTGCTTCCGTCGGATAAGATCAGTCTTACCGAAACCGAGCTACACGAACCCGTCCAGCTAAACGCACCGCTACTCATAAATCCCAAATCATAAATCATAATTCCG
>JBCDHV010000569.1:0-2839 GCA_038749615.1 Bacteroidota bacterium | reverse complement strand
CGGGTGTACTTTGGAAACAAGTACACGAACAGCGTGACGGTGGTGAACGCGAGAAACTGGAGCGTCGAGAAGGTCATCGAAGATCCGCGGCTCTCCGAGCCTCATGGCAGCACCATCTCCCCTGACGGCCGCATGCTCTACATTTCCAACACGAACACCAAGGGCGGATACACCCCTCGCCACAACTTCGGTGACAACAAACTCGCCGGCCACATCGCGGTCATCGATACCCAGTCGCTCGAAGTCGTGAAGGTGATCGAAGTCGAAGAATACCCGTCGGGGTTGAACATTCTTCGATGACGTTGTCACCCAAGAATGTTCGTAGCTAGTGGGCAGGTTGCGGGTAGCAGATGATGGTCTCCGAGAACAGCCATCTGCTACCCGCAATCATCTTCCCACTACGCAAACACAGCTAACCAAAGCCACGTGCTACCGGCTACCCATTCACCCACCACGCGAGCCCTGCGAGCCATGCCATCCCGCTACCTCCTGATTCTCTTTGCCGCGTTTCTCTTCGCCGGCTGTTCGGCAACGACTGAGCTAGCCGAGCTACCGCCGGCTACGGAGTTTGAACGCGTGGTCTACGGCGTACCCGTCGTGGATGCGGACGGGCGGGCCTACGACCATCCATGGCTCGGTGGGCTGGACGTGCCACGGCCGCAGTTGGTAGACATCGATGGTGATGGCGATAAGGACCTGTTCCTTCAGGAGTTCACTGGGAAGGTGATGTTCTTCGAGGCCGATAGTGCCGGCGGGTTCACCTGGAAAAGCGACGCCTACGAGGGACTCGATGTGGGCGATTGGTTTCGGTTCGCCGATCTTGACCAGGACGGCGACATCGACCTCCTGGGCGAGCAACGGTTCAGCTACGTCAAGGCATTCGAGAACGTCGGATCGCCAACGGCTCCGCAGTTCGTCCTGCGGACCGACACCCTGCTGGGAGCCAGTGGCGACCCGATCTTCGCCGAACGGCAGAACATCCTCAACCTCGTCGATCTCGATTGCGACCAAAAGCTGGACCTGTTCATCGGGATGCTCACCGGCACCATCACTCGGTACGAGTCGGTCAGTGCGGCTGGCGAGTTGCCTCGGTTCGAACTGGTGACCGAAAACTTTGAGGGCATCGAGATTATCGGCGAAGAAGGGCTTTCGGCCGAACTGCCGCGTGGATCGCTTCACGGAGCCAATACACTAGCCTTCCACGATGTCGATGCCGACGGCGACCAGGATCTGTTCTGGGGCGACTATTTCGAGCCGGGTCTGCTGTTCATCGAGAACTACGGCACCTGTGAAGCGCCCGACTTCCGCGACGTCCCGACCCCTTTTCCCCAGGACAATCCGATCCGGACGAGCGGGTACAACGCGCCGGCCTTCGGTGATCTGACGCAGAACGGCGTCGAAGATCTGCTCGTTGGCGTCCTGGGCGGTGCGTACAACGCGTCACGGAGTACGGTGGAGAACCTGCACCGCTACGTCCACCTCGACGGTATCGACTTCGAGAAGACCGACGCGCGTGCCCTCTACGGCCTTGATGTCGGCAGCGAAGCCACTCCTCACCTCGCTGACCTCGATGCCGACGGCGACCTCGATCTGCTGCTGTCCAACAAGCTGACACCCGGCAAAGTCCGCGAAGGCGACATCGTCTACTTCGAGAACCAGGCCGGCACCTTTGTCCAGACCGACACGCTCAACCTCAGCAACACCTTCCACCAAACCCCTGCCCCCGCGGACCTTGATGGCGACGGTGACCTCGACCTCATCGTGGGCTCGTGGAACCGCAAGCTAGCGTTCGTTCGGAACGTAGGGACCGCGCAGGTGCCGGAGTTCGAGCTCGTAGACGACGAGTTCGTCACGATCCCACGTGGCAGCAACACGGTACCCACCCTTGCAGACCTCGACGGGGACGGCGATCACGACCTCATCGTCGGTGAGGCTGTCGGCACGCTGAACCACTTCGAAAACGTTGGATCTCCCGAAGAGCCGGCCTTCAGACTCGTCGCGGAGGACCTAGCCGGCATCGACATCGGCCGGCGCGCCTACCCCGTCCTGATCGACTTCGACGCCGACGGTGACCACGACCTGATCGTCGGCAACGAGATCGGCGAGTTGGCTCTCTACCGCAACGACGGTGGCCCGAGCGCGCCCGACTTCGTACTGGACGAATCGTTCAGCCTCAAATCCGCCCCCTTTGCTGCCCCTGCCTTCGGCGACCTCACCGGAGACGGCCGGCGCGACTTACTCCTCGGCACCTCCAGCGGCGGCGTGCGGCTTTACGTGGGGTTGTAGGTTCGTCGTTTGTGGTCTGTGAGTGTAGTCTGTAAATGCGTAGTGCGTGGTTTGTAGTACTCAACTACCCACCACGCACTGCACATCAACGAACCACGTACTACGCCTTAACTGCCTTCACCGTCTGCCGGCCTTGCGGGGTATCGATGACGATCAAGTAGACACCGTTGGCTACAGGCCGGCCGGCGGAGTCGGTGCCGGCCCAGGCGAGCGAGGCACGGTCGCCAATCCCCTGCTCGGAGGGACGCAGGCGCGTGATGAGCCGGCCTGTGACATCGTAGACGGACGCTGTGACCTCGGAAAGGTCGATGCGTTGCTCGAATTGGACTTCGATGCGTAGGCGGTCCTGGAACGGGTTGGGATAGACGTTGATCTGGAATTGCCCTGGGCGGTCGGCCTCCCCGCTCGTTGGCGTGCCGGAATCGTCTTCGCACTGTTCGGACGTGCAAATGTCGCCGCCTTGCTCAGGTTCGAGCGCGATGAAGGCCGTGTAGTCGCTCAACACGCGGGCGTCGATGCTGTAGGCGATGACATCGACGATGCTCTCGTTCGT
>JBCDHV010000568.1:0-2843 GCA_038749615.1 Bacteroidota bacterium | reverse complement strand
GCTGGCATGAACGGCGCTGGCTCAGAGACGCTTCGTAGGCTGCTGCGCCTGCACTGACTTCAGGGACTTCTCGACGCTGCCGGCGGTGTCGAACGGCGAGTTTCTGGAAGCCTTCTTCCGTTCGCACGAGCTTTTTCTGAAATACCGGCACGTCGAGAAGTCCCTGAAGTCAGTGCAGGCGCAGCAGCCTACGAAGCGTCTCTGAGCCAGCGCCGTTCATGCCAGCACCCTGAGCGCTCGGTCCAAGTCCGCAATCAAGTCTTCAGGATGTTCGAGACCGACGGAAAGGCGAATGACGCCTGGCGTAATGCCGAGTTCAGCGAAACGAGCCGGGGCATATTCTTTGAGTGCACTGATGACCGGCGCGTAGACCAAGCTCTCGTGACCGCCCCAGCTCACGCCGAGCTGGAAGAGATGCAAGGAGTCCACGAAGCGCTTGATGGCGTGCACGTCGTCTGTGGCGAGCGTGAAGGCCAGAAGACCGGTGGTGCCGGTCATTTGCCGGCGGGCGAGTTCATACTGGGGGTGAGAGGCCAGCCCGGGATGCCGAACCGACTCAACGGCCGGATGGGCTTCGAGAAAGTGCGCGATGTCCAGCGCGCTCCGCTCGATATGGCGGAGCCGGACGGGGAGGGTACGCAGGCTTCGCGTGAGCAGCCACGCGCTGAACGGGGCCATGGGACCACCGAGCAACTCGACTTCCTCGACCGACAAGCGACCGAGATCTTCCCGTGAGCCAATGACCGCGCCACCCAACACATCGCTGTGCCCACCGAGGTATTTCGAGCAGGAATGAACCTCCAGGTCGATGCCGAGCTGTAGCGGCTTTTGAAAGAGTGGAGTAGCCCAGGTGTTGTCGATGATCGTCCGAATGCCCTTCGCTCGCGCAAGCGAGGAGACGGCCTCAATATCCTGCAAGCTGAACACGGCCGTTGACGGACTTTCAAGGTAGATAAGCCGCGTTTTATCCGTTATTGCACCGTCAAAATCTTTCACAGTTGACCCGGGAACGAAGGTAACGCCAACCTTCATCCGGCTAGCGAGGTAGCGCTCCAGAAAGTTCGAGGTTGGGCCGTAGACGTTCTGGACGGCCACCACATGATCGCCATGCCGCAGGACGCTCAAGATCGCGGCCGAAATCGCGCCCATGCCGGTCGCAAAAAGCCGGGCTCGTTCTCCGCCGGCAAGATCAGCGAGCTTTTCCTCCGTCAGCCGAACCGTCGGATTACCCAAGCGCGAGTAGAGGTAGGCGTTCGTCCGGTCGTCGAAGGCGGCATCGATCTCGTCCCAGCCGTCGAAGACAAAGGTCGAGTTCTGGAACAGCGGCGGGACGACTGCGCCTTGATGGTCCGATGGCCGCTCGCCGGTGTGCATGAGCCGGGTTTCCGGATGAAGCGGCGTCTTCGAAGCAGAGGAACTCATGTGGACGAGGAGGTCGGTTCGGCACGTTTCCTTTCCTTCGTGAACAGGCCGATGCCCAAGATGGCGAGGAGCGGCGCGATCACGAAGTTGGCATAGGAAAGGAATTGCCAGGGCGCATAATCGGAGAACGAGACACCGAGTGTGGCGACCATGAACACCGCGGTGGGCGTCCAGGGCACGACGCTCTCTAGCATGGTGCCGGTGTCTTCGAGCGAGCGCGAGAGCACTTTTCGCGAAATGCCGAGTCGGTCGTATTTCGCCTTGAAGGCGTCAGCAACGATGAAACTCGTGGCGTACTGGTTCGAGGTCGTGGCGTTGGTCACGGCGCTGGCAGCCAGGGTCGATAAAATGACGCTGGTGCGCCGGCGGGCAAACCGAAACACCTTGTCCACCACGATCTCGACGGCATTCACGTGATCCAGCGCCCCGATAAACAGGAAGACCATGATCGCCACGACAATCGCATCGATGAGGGCAAACAGCCCGCCCCGGTCGAGCAAGACCTGGACGTTGTCTGGGATTCCCGTTGCCCAGACTGCCATGTCCGTGTCGAAGCCGCGATGCAGGGTTTGCAGCACGTCGGCCAGGCTGAACGGCTGGAAGATCAGCGCCAAGACACTAGCGCTCAGGGCAGAGACCACGAGCGTGGGGACGGCCGGCTTTCGGGTGAGCGAGCCCGCGAGAATCAGCGCTGGCGGGATGAGCAGAAGCGGATTGAAGTGAAAGATCGACGCCAGTGCTTCCAGAAACGGCCCGACGGTTGCCGGCTCGCCCGTCATGGCTTCGGGGCCGTGGGTAAACCCGAGTACGACGTAAGCAGCAGAGGCGAGGATCGCAGCCGGCACGGTGGTCCACAGCATCGACTGCACGTGATCGAACACGTCTACTTCCGCAGCCAACGCCGCGATGTTCGTGGAATCTGAGAGCGGTGAGAGCTTGTCCCCAAAGTACGCTCCGCCCACAACGGCACCGGCCGCAATGCCCAGATTCGCTCCCATCGCGCCAGCAATTCCGATGACCACAACGCCCACGGTGCCTGCGGAACCCCAGGAGGTGCCGGTCAGGACGGAAAACACGACGGGTACCAAAAACGCGCTCAGGTAGATGACCGAAGGGTGAATCAACTGAAGGCCGTAGTAGATCAGCATGGGAATCGTCCCGGAGATGATCCAACTTCCGATGACGAGTCCAATGGCGAAGAAGATGAAGAAGGCCGGCAACGCCTGCGTCAATTTGCGCACGATCGTTGCCTGGATCGCCGTCCACGAATGTCCCAGCCACACCAGATGAGTCACGGCCACGGTCGCTGCGAGCACAAAGACAATCTCGAGCGGAAACGCCGGCTGGCCGAACACCTGCGGGCGTAGAATCAATCCGTAGACGATCAGGCCCAGCAGCGACAGGATCGGCACCAACGCCTG
>JBCDHV010000567.1:0-2843 GCA_038749615.1 Bacteroidota bacterium | reverse complement strand
GCGATGAGCCGGCGGTCGCCTTTCCCTTTCTGCGTGAACTCGGCGACGTATTCCAGCAGATGCGGCCGGTACTTGACGAACCAGCCCATCCTCCTGCGAAAAGCCGGCAAGGCTTCTAACACGTCGAGATCAAGCGTGGTGACGCCGAACAGCGGAATGAGGCCTACCATCGACTTTACCTTGAGCGGGACGAGCGCCTCGTTGGGCAAGTGGAGGTAGTCGTAGTAAAAGCCGTCTTCTTCGTCCCAGAGCCCGTGACCGCCGCAGCCCTTGTTGATGGCGTTGGCGATGTAGATGAAGTGCTCGAAGAATTTGGTGGCGACGTCCTCATACGCCGGCTGCGTCCGCGCCAGTTCGAGCGCAATCGTGAGCATGTTGAGGCAGAACATGCCCATCCAGGCCGTCCCGTCGGCTTGTTCGAGGTAGCCGCCGGTGGGGAGCGGCGCGCTCCGGTCGAAGACGCCGATGTTGTCGAGGCCGAGGAAGCCGCCCTGGAAGATGTTGTTGTCGTTGCGGTCTTTACGGTTGACCCACCACGTGAAGTTGAGCAGCAACTTGTGGAAGGCGCGTTCGAGGAAGACCGTGTCGCCCTCGCCGGCTTCGTTCTTGGTGATCTGGTACACCTGCCACGCGGCCCAGGCATGGACGGGCGGGTTCACGTCATCGAACGCCCACTCGTACGCCGGCAGTTGCCCGTTCGGGTGCATGTACCACTCCCGCATCACCAGCAGCACCTGCCGCTTGGCAAATTGCGGGTCGATCATCGCGAGCGGGACGACGTGGAAAGCCAGATCCCAGACCGCGTACCAGGGATACTCCCACTTGTCCGGCATCGAGACGACGCCCACGTTGTAGAGGTGCTCCCAGTCGTTGTTGCGGCCCTGTTTCCGCTGCTGTGGCGGGGCCGGCATCGAAGGATCACCGCGGAGCCAGAGCTCGACGCTGTAGTGGTAGAACTGCTTCGTCCACAGCAAGCCGGCAAATGCCTGGCGCTGCACGAGGCGCTCATCGTCGCTGAGGCCGGCGCGGTGAATCGTTTCGTAGAAGGCGTCTGCTTCCTTGATGCGCTCATCGATGACGGCGTCGAAGGTCGCGAAGGGATCGGTGTGGTCCTCGTTGGCAAAGCGAACCTGGACTTCGAACGTCTCCCCTGGCCCGATGTCCGCGCGGATATGCGCAGCGCCTTTCGTGCCTGAGCCGAGGCTGATGGCCGTATTGTCGCCCGAAACGACGAAGCGGTTGATGCCGTCCTTCGTGTGTGGGTGCTGGTTTTTGGAGTTGTAGAGCCGCTCGGTATTGGTCTCGTTCTCGCAGAACAGCAAGCGGGGCTGTTTGGCGTCATCAGCTCCGTTCGATGACGGGGCGATCTGGCACCACCACCAGCGCTCGCCCAAGCGATGATGATCCAGCTCGATCTTGCCGTCGCCGGCCTTGTTCATTGCCGGGCGCGGCCGGCTCTCGTCCCATGTCCAGGTATTCCGAAACCAGACGTGCGGCAAGATGTGAAGCGGAGCGGGCTCGGAGCCCCGGTTGACGGCTCGGATGCGGCAGAGGAGGTCGTCGACGCCGGCCTTGGCATATTCGACGTACACATCGAAATACCGGCCCGCGGCAAACGCCTCGCCCAGCGCATCGGTGATTTCGAACTCGTCTTCGTCGAGCGAGCGGTGTTGGTTGGCCTCGCGCAGTTGTTGGTACGGGTACTCGTCTTGCGGGTATTTGTAGAGGTATTTCCCGTACGCGTGCGAGGGTAGCGCGTCGAGGTAGTAGTAGAGTTCTTTTACGTCTTCGCCGTGATTCCCCTCGGGGCCGCTCAACCCAAACAGGCGCTCTTTCAAGATTGGATCTTTCCCGTTCCAGAGCGCGACGGCAAGGCAGACGTTCTGGTAGCGGTTGCAATAGCCGGCCAGTCCGTCCTCGTTCCAGCGGTAGGCCTTGAGGTGGGCGTGATCGAAGGGGAAATACTGCCAAGCATTGCCGCCTTGGCTGTAATCCTCGCGCACGGTCCCCCAGGCACGCTCAGCCACGTACGGCCCCCAGTCCTTCCATCCGACCCCTTGGTCCAAGGCTTCTTGCAGACGAGAATGTTCAGGCGTCGACATGTGTGGTGACGTGTGGAAGGGTGGGTATGTAGATGGGTGGATGCGTGGTCTACAGGTTTAGGGCGGCTAGGAACGCGTCGTGGTCGGTGAGGTCGTCGAACAGGTGGTCTGGGCCGTGGGGGGCGAGGTCCTCGCGGGAGTAGTGCCCCGTGGCCACGGCGATGCTGGTGACGCCTATGGAGCGGCCGCACAGAATATCGTGCTTCGTGTCTCCAATGATGACGATATCGGCACCGTCGAACGTGCGCCCAGTGTGGCTGAGAGCCCGGTCGCGGGCGATCGCCGGCAGTTGATACCGGTCGGCATGGTCACTGCCGAACGCGCCGAAGGGAAATAACGTGCTGTTGATCCGGCCGGCATCGAGCTTGGCGTAGGCCATCTCCTCGACGTTCCCCGTGAGCAAGGAGAGCTGTACGTCGTCCCGTTTCGCGAGCCGGCCAATGAGTTCGGCCACACCTGGATAGACCTCGACTTGGGCTACCGACAAGTCTGCCCGGGCCGCTTCTGTATACGCCTGCACGGCATCCTTGAGAATCGACTGCACGGTCTCGGGCGCAAGGCCGTTGGCTTCCAGGACTTCACGCAGGATCTGAGGATCGGTCTTGCCTGAAAATGGGATGCCCTCCGTGGAAATCGGCTGCCCTGCAACGCCTTCGAGTGCCGCCTCAACCGACCGCCGGCCCGACCCGTGGGCGTGCAAAATCGTTCCGTCGATATCGAACAGGAGAAGCTTCATGAGGC
>JBCDHV010000566.1:0-2851 GCA_038749615.1 Bacteroidota bacterium | reverse complement strand
TGGAAGTCTTCGGTGACGGATTCATAGGCCAGCGCGTTGGGGTCGCGCGAGTCGACATCGACGCGGTAGAAACCGGGCCGGCGGTCGTAGGCGGACGCATGGACGAGCAGCGTTTTGCCGTCGAGCCAGCGAGGCCGGCGGGCGTTCAGACCCGGCTCACTCCAGACGACCTCGGGATCGGAAAACACCTGACCAGCGAACCGCTCGCCGAGTTTGGCGAGGGCGTCGGCTTCGAATTCTGCCCCCAGTTCATCCGTCCATTTGCCCGTATTCAAACGCAGCGCAAACCCCAGCCCGAAATAGGGCCAGCGGTGGTACGTGCGCAGGGTCTTTTGGATGGCCTCCGTGCCGTACGCTTCGGAGAGGTATTGCACAAAGCGCGCGCCACCAACGTAGAACCGGTTGAACCGCTGCGTGTAGCGGCTCCGCGAGAGCGCACCGGCCAGGCGCAACGGCCGGCGGGCCGAGACGCCGGCATCGTATTCCATCGCCCGGACCCCGAAATGGAGCCGGCCCGTGAGCCCAGCTTCCGTTGAGTCTTGGCTTTCGAAGTAGGTCGCGAGTCCCTCCGTCCAGCCCGGCGGACCGATGAAATTGATGACGCGCGAGAAATCGCGCCCGCCCAGGCCCAGCAACGCGCCCATACCGAGCGCCGGCCGCACCTCCGCGTGTACCGCGTGCGCGAGCTCGTGCGGCATCACCTGCTCCATCCAGTTGCGATGCGTCGGGCTCAGGATCTTGCCCTTGATTGGGCTGGCCTCGACTTCCATCACGAACGGCACGGGCGACACGGTCCCGTTCGAGTTGTCCTTGAAGTCGTTGAGCACCACCGGCATCCGGAACCGCCGGCTGAGACCGATGAAGTTGGCTACGGGATCGAAGGCGCGCTCCAACACGTCTGCCGCCTCGATGGCCAGCGTGTCGATGCCTCGTTGGTAAATCAGATCGAAATGGCCGGTGCGGACCAAATCGTAGCGGACGTCGCGCGGGCGATACTCGACGCTGTACACCGACTGCGCGGCCGTACTTCCGGCCAGAAGCCACGCCAGCCCAATTCCCCAGCTCCACAACCGTCCGATCCTCATTACAGCAGTCCGGTCACCATTTCGGGGAAGAGGAAGATCAAACCCAGACCGATGAGCTGGATGATGATGAACGGTATGGCCCCTCGGTAAATCTGGGTCGTTCGGACCTCTTCTGGTGCCACCCCGCGCAGGTAGAACAGCGCAAATCCGAATGGCGGCGTGAGAAACGAGGTCTGGAGGTTCATCCCGATCATCACGCCGAACCACACGAGGTCGATACCCAGCAGGGCAGCAGCCGGCGCGAGAAGTGGGATGATGATGAAGGCGATCTCGAAGAAGTCGATGAAGAAGCCCAGCACAAAGACGACAATGTTCGCCACGATCAACAGCCCGATGGCACCGCCCGGAAGGCCAGTCAGCAGTTCCTCGATCCAAACATCACCGTAGAGACCTCGGAAGACGAGTGCGAAGGCCGTCGAGCCGACGAGCAAGAACATCACCATCGTCGTCAACTTGGCCGTGTCGGCCATGGTATCGCGGAGAGCGGGCCAATCGAGCCGGCGGTTGATCCCGGCCAGGATCAGCGCTCCGACGGCCCCAAGCGCCCCGGCTTCCGTCGGCGTCGCGATGCCGGCGAAGATGCTGCCGAGCACGAGCAGGATCAGCACGAGCGGTGGCAGCATCACCAGCACAACCTCCTTCGCCAACTGCGCCCCCTTGTGCGGGCGTGCTTCCGGCGGCAGGGCCGGCGCGGCTTCCGGTTTCAGGATGGCCACGCCTACGACGTAGAGCGCATACATTCCCACGAGCACGACGCCCGGAATCAGTGCCCCGATGAAGAGGTCGCCAACCGAAACCCCAAGCTGATCGCCCAACACCACGAGCACCACACTCGGCGGGATAATCTGCCCGAGCGTCCCACTCGCTGTGATCACCCCAGCCGAGAGCTCCTTCGAGTAGTTGTAGCGCAGCATCACCGGCAGCGAGATCATCCCCATCGCTACTACACTCGCCCCTACGACGCCCGTTGCTGCCGCCAGCAACGCTCCTACGAACACGACGGCCAGCGCAAGCCCGCCCCGCAGCCGGCCAAAGAGCGCCCCGATGGTGGTCAGCAAATCCTCGGCAAGCCGGCTCTTTTCGAGCATCGTCCCCATGAAAATGAAGAACGGCACCGCGAGCAGCACATAATTCGACATCACCCCGAACGTGCGCTCCGGCATAGCGAAGAGCAGATTCCAGTCGAAGTACGCCATCTCCACGCCGATGAACGCAAAGACGAGCGCCGTGCCCCCGAGCGCAAAGGCGACCGGATAGCCAGAAAAAATCAGAATCAGCGCCGCGACGAACATCAGCGGCCCAAGTAGTTCGCCACTCATGCGGCCTCCGCGGTTTCAGATGCTAGCCCGAAGGCCTCGGCTGCGTGCTTGATCGCCTGTGAGATGGCTTGCAGGAGCATCAGCACGAAGGCGAAGGGGATCAGGAACTTGATCGGGTACCTCGGCAGGCCGCCCGGGTCAGGCGAGACCTCCCGGATGGACCAGGAATTCTCGACGTACGACCACGAGACCCAGATCATCAGCACGCAGAACGGCAGCAGAAAAATCAGCGTCCCGACCAGATTCACGAGTGCCTGACGCTTCGGCGAGAGCCGGCCGAAGAGGACATCAACCCGCACGTGCGCGTCCTGCTGCAACGCCCACGCGCCGGCCGCGAGAAAGACGATGCTGAAGAGGTACCACTGCATCTCGATGTAGGCGTTCGAGCTGAGATTGGTACCGGTAAAGCGCCCGAGGTAGCGCGCGACGGCGTTGAACGCCCCAATG
>JBCDHV010000565.1:0-2856 GCA_038749615.1 Bacteroidota bacterium | reverse complement strand
GGCGAGCGTGATGTCGCCACCCGAGGTGCGGAGCCGCAGGTCGCGCGCATCGGCATTGCGTACGTCGATGTCGCCGCCGGACGTGCTGGCATCGAGGCGGTCGGCGCGGAACATGCCGACTTCGATATCGCCACCCGACGTGCGGAGCTCGGTCGGCCCTTCGATGGAATCAGCCTCGATGTCGCCACCAGAGGTGTGGACGGAGACCGAGGGGCTTTTGAGATCACCGAGGGTGACATCACCACCCGAGGTGCGGACTTCGGCGCGGCCTTCCAAGCGGACAACCGTTACGTCGCCACCGGACGTTTCGACATCGGCGTCGTAGCTAACCGGCACTTCGGCCCGGACGTAGACTTGTGCACCGCCTCGGCTGCGCCAGTTGTTCCAGCCTTTGCGCCGGTTCTCGGCGCGCACCGTGATTTCGTTGCGTTCTGCGTTGACCTCAAAATCGAGATCCTCGAAGTAGCGCCGGGCGCGGTCCATGTCTTTGCCCTTGAGGTACACCTGGATCTTGGCACGCCCACCTGAAGCCGGCAGGACATCCACGTCTGCACCCGTGCCCTTGAGCTTCACATCCAGCAACCCGCTGGCGTCTGAGACCATGAACTCACGCTCGATCATGAGCTCGCCGGGGTCACCCGACATGCCATCTTGGATCGACCCCACGAGCGCCTCGGCCTTGCTCAGGCTCTTTTGAGCTTCGCGCATGCTCAGCTCGCGCTCTGCTTCCGCCCATGCCTTGTCCTGCTCGACCCAGACTTTCTCGTTCGTCAATTGCTCGACCCGAGCCTCGATCTCAGCTTGCGTGCCGGCGATGATCCGCTCGACTTCGGCTTCGATGGCTTCAGCCTGGGCTTCGATTTCTACAGCCTGCTGCTCCACCATGCGCTCGTGATGACGGAGCTCGGCTTCTCCCTCGCTGACTACAAACAACGGCGAGTCGCTTGTGCCGGCGACACTGCTAGCCCGCCAGATGACGAGGGCAGTGACAAACGCGAACGCGCACAGCAGAGCCGTGCGGCTTTTTTGCGAGTAGAGACCTTTGAACCGATCAGACATGGAACTGGGGCTGGAGTGGATAGGCAAAAAAACGGAAGCCGGGTGGTGCGTTCGGCTTCCGCGTGCAAATGGCTACCCTACACTCTACGGGATGACCGGCACCAAGGTTACGCCATGTTGTGAGTTGCAGATCGCCGATTTAACAAATCCCCGATTTAACAAATCCACACCGCCGGCATCGGGGAATTGGGCTACCTTGCTGCCCTCATCAAACCGACCCGTCACACCATGTCCGCTTCACTCGAATCCACCCGCTCTGAATCTGTCCGGCAGGCGTTTCTCGACTTCTTTGCCGAGAAGCAGCATGAGATCGTGCGCAGCGCCTCGCTCGTCCCGCATGACGATCCGACGTTGATGTTCACCAATGCCGGGATGAACCAGTTCAAGGATGTCTTCCTGGCAACGGGCAGCCGGCCGTACCTCCGCGCCGCGGACACGCAGAAGTGCCTGCGGGTCTCGGGCAAGCACAACGATCTCGAAGAAGTAGGGGTGGACACGTACCACCACACGCTCTTCGAGATGCTCGGTAACTGGAGCTTCGGGGACTACTTCAAGCGCGAGGCCATCGCCTGGGCTTGGGAACTGCTCGTCGACCGCTGGGGCCTCGATCCGCAACGGCTCTATGTGACGGTGCATGAAGGCGACGAAGCCCTCGGGCTCGAACCGGACGACGAGGCGGCCAACCTGTGGCGCACGGAAACGACCGTCCCGCACGATCACATCCTGTACGCCGACTCGAAGGACAACTTCTGGTCAATGGGCGACACCGGGCCGTGTGGGCCGTGCTCGGAAATCCACGTCGATCTGCGATCGGACGAGGAACGCGCGCAGGTCCCTGGGAAGCAACTCGTCAATGCGGATGACCCGCGCGTGATCGAGATCTGGAACCTCGTCTTCATCCAGTACAACGCGCTGGGTGATGGCCGGCTCGAACCGCTGGCCGCTCAGCACGTCGACACCGGCATGGGCTTCGAGCGGATCGTGGCCGTGCTTCAGGGCTCGTCCAGCACGTACGACACGGACTTGTTCGCGCCGATCTTTGCTCGCCTGGCCGAGCTCTCTCCGCGCGGCGACGTGAAGGGCTATGACGACCTCCACATCAACGACGAGGCTGAACGGGAGCGCGTTCGGATCGCGATGCGTGTGGTGGCCGATCACATCCGGGCGGTCTCGTTCGCGATTGCCGACGGGGCCATGCCGAGCAACGAGGGCCGGGGCTACGTCATCCGGCGCATCCTACGCCGTGCCGTACGCTACGGGTACCAGTCGCTGGGCTTCACCGAGCCGTTTCTCTACGAGCTGTTCGAGCCGCTGCGTGACAAAATGGCCGGCTCCTTCCCCGAACTCGATGAGCAGGCCGGCTTGATCGTCCGGGTCATCAAGGCCGAGGAAGAAGGCTTCCTGCGCACGCTCGAAACGGGCCTGAAGCTATTCGACGAGCAGGTGGCGCAGGCCGGCAGCGACACGCTCTCCGGCGATGCCGCGTTCTTGCTGCATGATACCTATGGCTTCCCCGTCGATCTCACGGAACTGATGGCTCGCGAGCAGGGCCTCAGCGTCGACAAAGACCGATACGACGAGCTGATGCAGGAGCAGAAAGACCGGGCACGGGCCGCTACTGCGTTCAAAAGCGGGCAGAACGTTGCCGGCGAGGACACGGCGAACCAGCTCTCCGACACCGAATTCGTCGGCTACGAGCATGTGCAGGACACTGGTGCCAAGATCATCGATGCGCGCGCAATCGAGCCGGCCAGCGAGGGCGAGCCGTTCACCTACCAACTCGTACTCGACCGGACG
>JBCDHV010000564.1:0-2858 GCA_038749615.1 Bacteroidota bacterium | reverse complement strand
ATGGGCCGGCTGGTGGTCATGAACACGTTTTTGCCTACCGGCGAGGAAAAGAAATCGCCCGCGTTCGCAGCGTGGCGGACGTTTGCCAAGCGCTCTCCGGTGTTTCCCATCAGCACGATTGTCGCGAAGGGCTGCGCGACAGATCTCCCGAAGGCCGTGACCGCCGGCTACGACGCCCCGTTTCCGAACCGCGCCTCGAAAGCCGGCGCTCGGGCGTGGCCAGCGATGGTTCCGATGGCCCCCACAGACCCCGTCGCTCAACCGATGCGAGACGCCCGCGCAGGCTTGGCCGAATGGACGAAGCCCGTCCGGCTCATCTACGCCCCCGGAGACCCGATCCTGGGGCGCACCTATCGGTTCTTCCAAAAGCTCTTTCCCCACGCCGGCGAACCGGTCTTCATCGACAACGCGAGCCACTTCCTCCAAGAAGACCAGGGCGAAACCGCAGCTCGGGAGATCAACGCATTTATTTCGAGCACGAAATGACCTACATCGACCTGCACTACCTCGGTGCGCCGCATCTCATCGCAACGGCCGTCATCGAGACCGAGGCCGGGCCGGTGCTAATCGACCCAGGCCCCTCGACGGCACTCGGTCAACTCACGGCTGGGCTCGAAAAACTCGGGTATGGACTGGCGGATGTGGAAGCGATTCTGCTCACGCACATTCACCTCGACCACGCGGGCGCGACGGGTACGCTCGTCCGGCACGCTCCGGACGCCAAGGTCGTGGTTCACCGGCGGGGGGCGCTGCACATGGAACGGCCCGGCCGGCTGATCGCGAGTGCCACGCAGCTCTACGGGGACGATATGGACCGGCTCTGGGGCGCGTTCGAACCTGTGCCAGCCGGCACCATGCACGTCGTCGAAGGCGGCGAGACGGTCGAGGTAGGCGAGCGGACGTTCGAGGTCGCATACACTCCGGGCCACGCTCGCCACCACGTGAGCTACTTCGATGCCTCGACCAGCACCGCGTACGTCGGCGACACCGTCGGTATGTGCGTCGCCGGCGATGCGTACGTCATGCCCGTCACACCCCCGCCGGATGTCGATCTCGCCGGCTGGATCGAAAGCCTCGGCCGTTTGCGTGCCTGGAGTCCTGAGCAGCTCTTCCGCACCCATTTCGGCCCGTCCGACAGCGCCGCAGCCCAACTCGATCAGTTTCAGGACCGCCTTCTCGAATGGGAAGCCCGGGTGAGGTCTTCGTACGAACCCGAACTCGATCAAGAAATGCAGGCCGCCCGGTTCAAGCTCTGGGCGCTGGACGATATGCGCCGGCACGTCCCCGAAGCTGGCTGGCCCCCGTACGAGCACTTCGGCCTCCCGGAGTTCAGTTGGGCCGGCCTGGTGAGGTCGCTGGGGACCTAGCCCGGCCACTGCCGTTCTTGCTCGTTCCCTCACCATCTCCAGAGCGCCCGAAAGGGCACCGCATGCAGGTCTGGCCCAAACGGGACCACAGACTCGCCGCCGTACAGCACAAGGCCTCGGGCGAACCGGTCTGGCTGTAGATCACGTAAGGCCTTCAAACCACGCATGTCACGAGCGCTCACAGATGAGGCTGCCTTTACTTCGATCCCTACCAGACGACCAATGCGGTCTTCCAGCACAAGATCCACTTCCTGCCCAGCACTCGTTCTAAAGTGGAACAGACCAGGCTGTAGGTCGCTCCACGTCATCTGCTTGCGTAGCTCCATGGCCACAAACGTTTCAAGCAAGGAGCCGAACCGTGTAGCATTGACCTGCATTCTAGCCGGGTTGAAGCCCGCCAGGTACGCTGCCAGTCCCGAATCTACAGCTAGCACCTTCGGTGCCTTGACGAGCCGTTTCCCAACGTTCGCGTGCCATGGCGGAAGCATCTGTACGAGAAACGTGGCTTCAAGCAATGCTACGTAGCGACGTACAGTGGTAGCCGGCAGTCCAGAAGATCGGGAGAGTTCCGCATAGTTTAACAATGCGCTTGTGCGGGCCGCGAGCAGGCGAAGCAACCGAGGTAGATTCGTGAATCCTTCGATGTCAGCCAGATTCCGGATATCGCGTTGGACGATGGTAGAGACATAGGATCTGAACCAGGCTTCACGCCGACGGGCCGTGGCCCGCTGTATCGCCTCAGGATAGCCTCCAACAAAGACGCGCTCGGCGATTGATCGTTCAGTTGGTTCGCTTGGAGCCAATTCGGGCAGTTTTGCGCCAAAGACAGCATCCACAAAGGTCTCTAAGCGGCCCTCGATTTCTCCCTGTGAGAAGGGCCACAGGGTAAGGATCTCGATTCGGCCAGCCAGCGACTCGGAAATGGCTGGTAGAACCATCACGTCTGCCGAACCGGTGAGCACAAACCGACCGGGCTGGCGGTTCTGGTCCACATTAGCCTTGATCGCGCGGAAGAGCTCTGGGACACGTTGCACCTCGTCAATGATCAGCCTTTCGGAGGAACGGACGTACTCATCCGGGTCCGACCGTACCGCCGCCAAGACTGTCGCCTCATCCAGCGTCGCGTACCGAAATGAAGCAGGAAGTGCCTGGAGGACCAGCGTACTCTTCCCTGTCTGGCGGGCTCCATTCAGAAGCACCACCGGAGTGTCCGAGACGGCCTCGGAGAGCAAAGATGTAAGGTTTCGATGAAGCATTTGGCGTAAAATCGACCATTAACTGGTCGATTTTACGCCAAATGCTTCACAAAGTATAGTCTACGTTCCTCGCACTACGACCTACCCAGCCCATTCAGCAGGCCACGGACGTAGGCGACTTCGTCGTCGTTGATGCCGTGGCCGAAGTTGGGGTAGATACGTTTTTCCACCTCTGCGTCTAGACCAGCGAAGACCTCAGCGGTGCGCTCGACGCGGGCGAGCGGGATGTGGGGGT